>JAGWXV010000001.1 GCA_018969705.1 Betaproteobacteria bacterium | reverse complement strand
GCCAATAGTGCCAGACGGGCGATGACTCCGTAAACGTAATAGCGATTGGGTGCTGCATCAGGATGAATCGCCTGGTCGGGCTGCATGCAGCTCTCATCAAAAGGCAGAGGCAGAAACTTCATGCCGGGAGCGTTGAGATTTTCATCTGGGCCCCGCTCCGCATGAATCCGATAAAAACCCCCCACCACATAGCGATCCACCATATACACCACAGGCTCGGCGACTGCCTCATCAACTGCCTCAACGGTGGGCACACCCTCCTGAATCAGCACATCGGACACGGAGAGGCCTTCTTTGATGACCGCCATCTTGTTGCGCTGCTTGCGATTGAGATTGATGATTTCCTGGGCGTCTTTGACCATCATGATGCCCATGCCATAGGTGCCGGCATCAGCCTTGACCACTACATAGGGGGTTTGCTGTACCCCAAGCTCTCGGTATTTGATGCGGATTTTTTCCAACATCATCGAGATATTGTCGGCCAGGCAAGACTCGCCTTCGCGGGCGTGAAAGTCCACCTCTGAGCAGGTCGCATAAAACGGATCCAGGACCCAGGGGTCAATCTGCAGACGCTCGGCGAACTGTCTTACCACAGTCGAGTAAGCCAAAAAATGCTGGCTTTTGCGCCGCACCGACCAGCCAGCATTCAGTGGCGGAATCATATGCTGGCCTTTGATGCCTTGAAGGCTTGCGGGAATCCCGGCCGAGAGATCGTTATTAAGCAAAATGGCACATGGATCAAAGCCCTTCACACCCAGCCGATCGCCCTGGCGCTCTAGGGGCTCCAGCAGCAGCTGTGAGCCATCGGGCAGTGCAATCGGTGTGGGCTGTGTAATTTCAGGAATCAGCGTGCCGATTCGAACCTCAAGCCCAGACTGCCTAAGCAGGGCTGCAAGCCGCGCCACATTGGTCAGGTAGTAGGTGTTGCGGGTGTGGCTTTCCGGGATTAGAAGAAATCGGCGGACATCTGGGCAGCGCCGCTCGACGGCCGCGCTCATGGCCTGCACGGTCAGGGGCAGGGCATTTTCGGCAAGATTATTAAAGCCACCGGGAAAAAGATTGGTATCGACCACGGAGAGCTTAAAGCCCGCATTTCGGATGTCGACCGAGGCATAAAACGGTGGCGTGTGGGAGAGCCATTGCGAGCGAAACCAGTGCTCGATCTCAGCACTCGCCTGAAGGATTCGGCGCTCCAGTGCGGCAAGGGGTCCGCCACCGTCCGGGCGATTAAGGCTGTAAGGCACCATAGTTGGGCATTTTAGCCCGCCCATGGTGAAACCTTTATTTCAAAAAAAAGCCCGCCACAGCGGGCGGGCTTGAGTTACCGCGAGGACAGCAATTACAGGTAGTAAGCCTTTTCACCGTGGGATGTGGTGTCCAAGCCCTCGCGCTCAGATTCTTCCGGCACCCGCAGGCCAACAATCATCTTCACGATCAGCAGGGCGATGACCGATACCACCGCCGAGAGCACAATCGTTGTGATCACGGCCTCGGCCTGAATCAGCAGCTGGCCACTGATCGAATATTCCTCTCCGACCTTATTGGCTACGTAGTCAAAGATTCCGGTTCCGCCAAGTGAAGGCGCTGCGAATACACCAGTCAGCAGCGCACCAATGATGCCGCCCACGCCATGTACGCCAAACACATCCAACGAGTCGTCAGCCTTGAGCATCCGCTTTAAGCCCGTTACACCCCAGAGGCACACAAATCCAGCCGTGAGGCCGATGATCAGCGCGCCAATGATCCCAACAAATCCCGCGGCGGGGGTGATGGCGACTAAGCCAGCAACTGCACCAGAGGCCGCACCCAGCATTGAGGGCTTGTCGCGGAAAATTGCTTCGCCAAGCGTCCATGCAACGATCGCTGCGGCAGTGGCAAACAGCGTGTTGGTCACAGCGAGCGCCGCAGTTCCGGTCGCCTCAAGGTTTGAGCCGGCGTTAAAGCCGAACCAGCCCACCCATAGCATTGCAGCACCCACCATGGTTAAGGTGAGGTTGTGCGGTGGCATCGGCTCTTTGCCGTATCCGATGCGCTTGCCCACCATGTAGGCTGCAACCAGGCCAGCGACACCTGCGTTGATGTGGACCACTGTGCCGCCAGCGAAGTCCAGGGCGCCTTTTGCCCAGAGTGCTCCCGCTGCAGCAATTACGGCCTCAAGCGATTTCGTATCGGTGATGGCATCGGGGCCATCCCAGTACCAGACCATGTGTGCAGTAGGAATATAAGCAAACGTGAACCACAACACCAAGAACATCAGTACGGCAGCGAACTTCATCCGCTCAGCAAACGCGCCAACAATCAGCGCGCAGGTGATGGCGGCAAATGTGCCCTGGAAAGCAACAAACATCAGTTCAGGAATAACAACACCTTTACTAAAGGTCGCTGCAACTGAGTCAGCGGTAATGCCGGCTAAAAACGCCTTGTCAAAGCCGCCGACAAACGGGCTGCCACCGGTAAATGCCAGCGAGTAGCCATAGATTGCCCAGAGCACAAAAATCAGGGCGGCACCCACCATGACCTGCATTAGCACGGACAGCATATTTTTCGAACGCACCAGGCCGCCGTAAAAAAGCGCAAGACCGGGCACAATCATCGAAAGCACAAGGACTGTCGAAATCATCATGAAGGCCGTATCCCCTTTATTGGGGACCGGGGGCGGGGGTGCTGCAGGCGCGTCTGCAGCGAAAGCCAGCGACGCAAAGCCAGCGGTGCCGAGAATCATCAGCAACGGCTTGGCAAAGCGCGCGATAAGAGAGTGGAAGGATTTCATTTTCGCCTCACGTAGAAATGGTGATGTGAATCAGAGCGCCTCTTTGCCGGTCTCGCCGGTTCGGATGCGGATCACTTGTTGAAGGTCGTAGACGAAGATCTTTCCGTCGCCGATCTTGCCGGTGCGGGCGGCGCCCTCAATGGCCTCGATGGCACGCTCGAGAAGATCCTCCGAGACGGCTGCCTCGACTTTGACTTTCGGTAGAAAGTCGACCACATATTCCGCGCCGCGGTAGAGCTCAGTGTGGCCTTTTTGACGGCCAAAACCCTTGACTTCAGTGACGGTGATGCCTTGTACGCCGATGGCGGATAAGGCCTCACGCACCTCGTCGAGCTTGAATGGCTTGATGATTGCAGTGATGAGTTTCATGTTGTCCTCAGGGTTGAATGAGGGCCGCGATGTATTGCTAAGCCCGGGGATTCATGAAGGCTGATTAAAAGGATTTGGTCAGGCTAAGGTTGAAGCCGCTGCCGTAGAGCTTTGTACTGCGGCCATCGCCAGTGGTAAACCAGGTCTTCGCATCACGAGACAATCCCGACGTATTAAAAAAGCTTGCGCCCAAAATCCATCCGCTCATATCGTAGGCGAGGCCGACGGAGTAATCTTTTATGTAGTCCAAGCTAGCCGCTTTGTCGTTGAGGTCAAGAAACCCGGCATGTGCCTTGACAGTGAGTCCGGGTGAAATTTCTTTTGCAAGAGACAGGTCAAAATAGAGTGTTCCCTTGGCTGTTGAATTTGCCGATCTCTGTAGCGAGGTATCTCCGCCACCTTTTCCTAAACCAAAGTAGCGATCACTTAGCGTGTACGAGGTCTTGAAAGAGATTGGTCCCCAGCCAAAGCCAACGTACGCTTCTTGGGTGTTCACAGGGTTGGTAGAGTTAGTTGCTGAGACCTGCGCTCCCGGGTAGTAGTAATAAATCGCCCCGATGTCTAGACCAATTCCCGACAATTCTGTCTTGTATCCCCCGTAAACATCCATTTCAATTCCGCTGCCGCGGGGGGATGCCCAGTCGGCAACGCTTGAGTTCCAGTTGCCAAGATAAACGCCAGACTTGTGGGCAAAATCGATACCTCCTTGAATAGCAGGCTTCTTGTCTGACTGTGAAATTCCACGGAATCTGTAGTCGGACGTCACGCCGAAATTGCCCGTGAATGTGTACTCCGGCTCTGGCTTTTTGTCTTGCGCCAGGGCGGGGAGGGAGAGCGCTGCGAGAGAGAGCGCGAGGATAGCCTTCTTCATTATTGAGCTCCTAAAAAGAATTCGATCGGGAGAGACCGCTTAAAGGGTTAGCGAAACCCGTGCCAGGCCGAAATCACTGGGTTTTCCCTTAAAAATCAGGCTTTTTTGCACTTTCTATAGGCCAACGGCATCTTATTGCACCATGTTTGTGCAAATTAATCCCTGTAGTAGTGCGGCTTGGCATTCGGCTATCAAATGGGGCTTGGTGGCTGCGTGATAGATTGGGGCCATGTCAAAGCCGTCTTTTCCACCCTTTCCGCCCCTGCCGAAGGCTTTCTCGGACCTTCAGGCCAAGGTCTCTGACCTGATGCGGACCTCGCCTGCCGCGGAAATAGAGGGCCATATGAAGACCGCCCTCTCGGCCGCAATGGCCAAGATGGATCTCGTGACCCGTGAAGATTTCGAGCTCCAGCAGCAAATGCTGACCAAGGCCCTCGAAAAGATGGCGGCTTTGGAGCGTCGGGTCATAGAGCTCGAGGCCGAGAAGCTTCGTCTAGAGAAAAAGAGCTAATTCCACTCGCCAGTGTCGTTGGGCCTTCGAACCCGGAACAATGGCCCAGATGTCGTTTTCCATTGTTCAGTCGCGCGCTATTGCAGCCCTTACGCCGCTCCCAGTCTCGGTAGAGACTGACCTTTCCAACGGATTGCCGCAATTCTCAATTGTCGGGCTTCCCGACACTGCCGTGCGCGAAGCAAAAGAACGGGTCCGATCGGCAATTCTGAATTCGGGTTTCGAGTTTCCCTCTCGGCGCATCACGGTCAATCTGGCGCCTGCGGATTTGCCAAAGGACTCTGGCCGTTTTGATCTTGCGATTGCAATCGGAATACTCACTGCAAGCAGCCAGATTCAGTCAACCCATCTTCCCCAGCGCTTGGCCTCGCTTATTTTTGTGGGCGAGCTGTGGTTAACAGGAAGTCTTTTGCCCATCCGCGGCGCGTTCGCAATGGCCGCCGGTTTTCTTCAGGAGCCGTCAGCCGAGAGCGAGCTGGTTCTTCCCTTAGCCAATCAGAAAGAAATATCAGCCATTGGCTCAAAGCGTCTAGCGTTTGCCCCCAGTCTGCGTGAAGTCGCCGCGCACCTCGTTAGCCAGGCGCCACTGATTGGCTGTAAGCCGATGCCAGCGGACTCTGTTGCAGCTGGCCCCGCAATGGACTGGTCTGAAATTCGCGGCCAGTCTGCAGCCAAGCGAGCCGCGATCATCGCTGCTGCCGGAGGACACAATCTGCTGATGTTCGGGCCACCCGGTGTTGGAAAGTCGATGATTGCGGCCCGGATAGCGACACTCTTGCCGAGCTTAAGCCATGCTCAGGCCTGTGAACTTGCCGCCATTCAGAGCCTGCTTGGCGCTATTGATCTGCAGCGGTGGCAGCGTCCACCCTATCGATCCCCACATCACAGCGCATCATCGCGCGCCTTAATTGGCGGCGGCCAGCCCCTGCGGCCCGGAGAGATTTCGCTTGCTCATCACGGTGTGTTGTTTCTTGATGAGCTGCCCGAGTTCCCGCGTGATGCCTTGGAGTCATTACGTGAGCCGCTCGAGCGGCATGAAGTGGAGATCGCAAGGGTTCGAGATCGCGTTTGTTTTCCGGCGAACTTTATGCTGATCGGCGCTATGAATCCATGCCCCTGCGGCTACTTTGGTGTTCGTCACGCTAGAAAAATCTGCCGCTGCAGCCCAGATCGAATTCTGCGTTATCGATCACGATTATCAGGCCCCTTGATGGATCGCTTTGATATGGCTGTTGGGATGGAGGCGCCCACCGCACAGCAGCTGGCCGGGCCGGAGGCGATGCCCACACCAGAATTGACCAGTCAGATATTGAGGGATCAAGTTGCGCAAGCCCGAGGCCGGCAGCTTGGGCGACAGTCATGCCTAAACTCCCGGCTTGGTGTTCGAGCCCTTCAGATGCAGGCCGAATGTGATCCTCAGGCAAAGCAGCTCCTGATGCAGGCCGCGGGCCGCTGGGGCTGGAGCGCAAGATCATGGCACCGCTTGATTCGCGTTGCCCGAACGATTGCAGATTACGATGGCGAAGACCAAATCAAAGTCCCGCAAATCGCCGAAGCTATTGAGCTTCGGCGTGCTGTTGACGTGGTGGCGGAGCCTGAGGATTTCGAACCAGCCAGATCAGCGCAACTGCCTGCATAAACGCCCAGCTGATGAAGGCTGTTCGTAGGCCCTCCGCTTCGCTTTGGCCGACTGACATTGCAAGATCGGTAATTAACCCCAGGCCCCACTGCATCCCAAATGCGCCTGCAAACACCACAAAGTTAATTCCGGTATTGGCCCTGCCGCCCATTTCAACCGGGAAAGCAAGGCTGGTCTTCGCATAGATTAGGCCGCTTACTGAGGTGGTCACAAAAACAAGTGACCACGCTATTAAGGGGTTATTCCAGAGATTGGCGATGGCGGCAGTCGTAAAAAGCAGCATTAATAGGTAGCCTGCAATCAATACGCGATCAAGTGAAAGCCGCCAGCGGTTAAGTCTTAGCCCAAGCCAGCTCATCGCAAGATGCGACAGCATCACGGTGATGCCGAGCACCAAGAGCGTTGTTGCGGCCTCGGTCGCTGGCTGGCCTTCAACGGTTCGAAGCCATGGGCCCATCCAGAGGCTTTGCACGGCTAAGAAACCTCCGTGCGTAAAGATGCAAACCGGAATCAACCGCTGCACCTGCGGGTGGGAGAAAACGGCCTTTGCGCCCGCGATTGTGTAGCGCCAATATGGCTCACTGGATGCGCTGACCGCAGTGATGTTAGGTAAAAGCCAGGTCAGACTAGCGACCGATAGCAAAAACAGAACGGCGGTTAGAACAAATATTCCGCGCCATCCCAGGGCTGGCAAAAGTAACTCCACGGGCAGTGTTGCGGCAAGGCCCCCAAACGATCCCACCATGAGCATCAGCGAAGCGAGGCTGGCCTGCCGATCCGCCGGAAAGCAGAGCCGATAGCTGGTGTAAGAGGCCATGAGGCAGGCCGATACACCAATACCGATCATGGCCCGGCCAAGCCACAGGGCAAAAAAGCCTTCGGCAAGGCTGCTTAACAAGCAGCCACCAATCGCAAACATCAGCAGCACGATCTCCACTCGTCGGGGGCTGTGTCGATCCAGCAGCGCGCCAAGCGGAAGTTGCATGATCGCAAATGTTAAAAAATAGCTGCTCGAGAGTAGTCCAAGCTGGGATGCAGTGAGGGCGAATTCCTCTGTCAGAGGCTCCGATAGCACTGCATTGACCGAGCGCATGACATAAGAAAGAAAATAAGCGGCCGCAAATGGAAGAAATACAATCGCAAACGGCGGCACTCTCGGGTCTGAAGACGGCATGCGGGATTATCGTGCTGAATTTATCGCCTATTGAGCGAGCTTTAGAGATTCAATAAAAAGCCGTGCGTCCTCTTCTTTGAGTTCATGGGCTGGGCCGGCCGCAATGATCTCAATGACTTGTTTGACCCCGGCCTGCCCCGGGACTGCGCGGTGAATGGTCAGGCTGCGCATCCATAGTCGTGCAGGCACTGGTGCTGAATCGGGCCGCAGTCGCATCTCGCCGCTGGCAGCAACTTCATGAATGACACGATCGTCTTGTTTGAGCGCCTGCCGGGAGACCATCGCAGCCTCGGCACCAATATTGGCAAGCATCGCAGCCTCGAGCTTTTCTCGTGTGTCCGTCCCCGCATGAAGCACCCAGCCGACTGCGAAAACGGTGTCGTCGATCCGGGCTGAGCGTAGCGTTAAGGTGATGGCACCTTGCCCGCTTTCCATCTGTAGCGTTCGGCTGACCTCAACGGGCTTGGCTGGAAATAGTGCCGAACCGTCGATGGCCTGCAGTTGTACTTCGCGCCAATCCATCCGCGGGCTGCATCCGTAAATAATCCCGAATAAGCACACTAGGGCCACGCCGATCACCCAGCGACGCACTAAAATCATTTGTCTCATCGTTAGGAGCAGTTTAGCGTGATCATTGAGTTCCGAAGTAAAGCGGCCGGCGGTTTTTTCATGACCGAGCCAGTGATGAAGATGGTGTTTGCGGCCATTGGCCAGGAGTTTGCGGCCAAAGGAATTTTTACCGAGGCCCAGATCCCAGAGGTTCGTAGCCGTTTGGCTGCGGCCATAGACCAGTCCCGAAAGCAGGACCAATCGCGACTCAATCAGCATGATGAATCGATGCGTGAAGGCCTAGCAGCCGCGCAAGAACTGCCAATCGGCCTGTCGCAGCGGGCCTTTCCTTTACTCGAGATGCTGACTGCTGCAGAGAAAAAGAAGGTCCCGGTGGTCTGGGGCGTCTGAGGGTTTTGGCGATGTTGGCCGGCTAAAAACCGAGTGCCGGAGCGAGTCGCGAGCGGGCGACATCCTCTTTCACCTCTGCCCGCTGCGCGTAATCTTTGAGCTGATCTTCGCCGATTGTGCCGAGATTGAAGTACTGTGATTGGGGATGCCAAAAATAAAATCCCGATACGGCTGAGGCAGGCATCATGGCAAGATTTTCGGTGAGCGTCATGCCGATTTCATGGGCTCCAAGCGCCTGAAAGAGCGCCGTCTTTACGGTGTGATCGGGGCAAGATGGATAGCCCGGAGCCGGACGGATGCCTTGATATTTTTCTGCGATCAAGTTTTCATTGCTCAGCTGTTCATTTGGAGCGTAGCCCCAGAATTCAGTGCGGATTCGTTGATGCAGGCGCTCTGCAAACGACTCCGCGAGTCGGTCGGCAATTGCTTTTACTAAAATCGCGTTGTAATCATCACCCCGAGATTCATAGTCCTTGGCCAGCTGGTCGGCGCCTTGGATGCAGACCGCGAAGCAACCCAGATAATCTGCGATTGCACTCGATGCGTCGGCGACATAATCCGCCAGGCTTTTATTGAATTCACCGCTGGGTTTTTGGGTCTGTTGGCGAAGCCCAATCCACGTCAGGATCGGATGCTGCCGCTTTTCATCCGAATAAAGCGTGATGTCTTCGGGCCCGGTACGCTGTGCTGCAAAGAGCCCGAACACCCCATTTGCGCTGAGTTTTCTTTGCGACAGCAATTTAGCCAGCATGGCCTTGCCATCAGCATAGACTTGGCGGGCCTGGACCCCGACGACCGCATCATCAAGAATAGCCGGGAAGGGCCCGGCAAGATCCCAGGTTTGAAAAAATGGAGTCCAGTCGATTGTGTCGACTAACTCATTCAGATCGTAGGCCTTCAAGATGCGACGGCCGAGCGCTTTTGGCGCAGGAGGCGGATTTTCTGTGAAATCGATGCGGGGCGAATTGGCCCGCGCCTGCTCCAAGGTGAGCAGTGGCGTGGCAGTTTTAGCAGCATGACGCTCCCGCAGTTTTTGGTAGTCCCGCACCAGCTCGCCGAGATAAGCGCCCTTTTGGGCGGCATCACTGGTCAGCGACTGGGCGACCGGCACTGAACGGCTTGCATCAGGCACCCAGATGACTGGTCCCGAATAATTCGGCGCAATCTTGACCGCGGTGTGGATGCGGGATGTAGTCGCACCCCCAATGAGCAAAGGAATCTGTTTGCAGCGGCACCAGTCGTCCCGCTCCATTTCTTTCGCGACATACGACATTTCCTCGAGGGAGGGCGTGATCAGGCCCGACAAGCCAATGATGTCCGCGTCGTGGTCGCGCGCGGCCTGCAGGATCTGTTGGGCAGGCACCATGACGCCGAGATTCACGACCTCGAAGTTATTGCATTGGAGCACTACGGAAACAATGTTCTTGCCGATATCGTGCACATCCCCCTTCACGGTGGCGATGATGATTTTTCCTTTGGCCTGAGTGGTGCCCGAGGCCCGCTGCTCCTCTTCAATAAAGGGCACCAGATGGGCAACTGCTGCTTTCATCACCCGGGCTGACTTGACCACCTGCGGCAGAAACATTTTTCCTTGGGAAAATAGGTCTCCCACCACATTCATGCCCGCCATTAGGGGGCCCTCGATGACCTCGATCGGCCGGCCATTGCGGTCAGCGACTTGCTGCCGGACTTCCTCGGTATCTTCGACAATGAATTCGGTAAGCCCGTGGACCAGGGCATGTTCAAGACGCTTCTCGGCGACCAGGCTGCGCCATTGCAGCTGCGCCCCTTCTTTTTTGCCTTCGCCTTTTAAGGTGGCAGCAAAATCAATCATCCGCTCGGTAGCATCAGGCCGGCGATTGAGCACAATGTCTTCGACGCGCTCGCGTAATTCCGGTGCGAGGTCTTCATAGACACCGAGCTGCCCCGCATTGACGATGCCCATGGTCATGCCGGCCTTCACCGCATGGTAGAGAAACACCGTATGAATGGCCTCTCGGGCAGGATCGTTGCCACGAAATGAAAAGCTGACATTAGAAACACCGCCTGAGATTTTGGCGTATGGAAGATTCTGACGAATCCAGCGGGTGGCCTCGATAAAGTCGATCGCGTAGGCATTATGTTCTTCAATGCCTGTCGCAATCGCAAAAATATTAGGGTCAAAAATAATGTCTTGCGGAGGGAAATCAACTTCTTCGGTTAAAAGACGATAGGCCCTGGTGCAAATATCTTTTCGCCGCTGCAGGGTATCGGCCTGGCCCTGCTCATCGAAGGCCATCACGATGACTGCTGCGCCGTAGTGTCGGCAGAGTCGCGCCTGCCGCAGAAACTCTGCTTCGCCCTCTTTCATCGAGATTGAATTGACAATTGCCTTACCCTGAACGCAGCGCAGGCCGGCCTCAATGACGCTCCACTTCGAGGAGTCGATCATGATCGGCACCCGTGCGATATCCGGCTCTGAGGCAATCAGATTGAGAAAGCGCACCATAGCCGCCTCGGAGTCCAGCATGGCCTCATCCATGTTGACGTCGATCACCTGGGCGCCGTTTTCAACCTGCTGGCGGGCCACCGCGATGGCCTGCTCGTACTCGCCAGCCAAAATGAGGCGAGCGAACTGCTTGGAGCCGGTCACATTGGTCCGCTCACCCACATTGACGAAAAAAGACTGCTCATCGATATTGCAGGCCTCTAAGCCAGCAAGCCGAAGCTTGGGCACGACCGAAGGAATCTTTCTTGGCGTAAAAGACTTCACTGCATCGGCGATTGCTTGAATATGCTCAGGCGTTGTGCCGCAGCAGCCGCCGACGATATTCACCCAGCCGAGATCAGCGAATTCCTTCAAAAAGCCCGAGGTAATCGGCGGCGTCTCATCAAAGCCCGTCGGCGCCATGGGATTGGGCAGGCCTGCATTTGGATAGATGCAAATCGCAGTATCCGCAAGCTTTGAAATCTCCTCGACATAGGGCCGCATCAGCGCGGCGCCGAGGGCGCAGTTCAGGCCGATCGTAATCGGCCGAGCATGCGAGACACTGTTCCAGAATGATTCGACGGTCTGGCCCGAGAGAATTCGGCCAGAAGCGTCGGTGATGGTGCCTGAAATCATGACGGGCCAACGCTGCTGGCGGGCCTCGAACACAGATTCCATTGCAAACAGCGCTGCCTTGGCGTTTAAGGTATCAAAGATGGTCTCAAGTAACAGCAGATCCGCCCCGCCATCCAGCAGGGCTTCGATTTGCTCTTGATAGGCCTGACGCAGCTGCTCGAAATTGATGTTGCGCGCTCCCGGATCGTTGACGTCCGGGGAAATCGAAGCTGTTCGCGGTGTTGGCCCGATGGCACCCGCAACGAATCGAGGCCGATCCGGGGTCGAGAACTGATCGCAGGCCAAGCGGGCCAAGCGGGCCGACTCGAGATTCATCAGACGGGCCAACTCAGGCAGCCGGTAATCTTCCTGCGCAATTGTTGTTGCCCCGAAGGTATTGGTTTCAACAATATCGGCACCGGCTGCAAGATATTGATGGTGAATTTCGGAAATTACTTCTGGCCGCGTTAGAGACAGCAGCTCGTTGTTGCCTTTCACATCAATGCCTTTTGCAATCGCCGATTCGATCGATTGCCGAACATCGGCAGAGAGCTCGGCACGATCAGTGCCGCGGTATTGCGCTTCGGTCAGCTTGTATTGCTGAATCATGGTGCCCGTTGCCCCATCCAAAATCATGATGCGATTGGCCAGCTGCTGGCGCAGCAAGGCAAATGCAGGGGATTCGGGGATGAGGCTCGGCATAAAAATAAAAGCGGGGATCTGAGATCCCCGCGGTCAGGTTTCAGTGGAAGTGGCCACTATTTTAGACTGTCTAGCCAGCAGACCAAGCCATCACTGTTGAGTTGTAAATCCAGCGCAAGGACTTCTCGGCAGGCCGCATCCGATAGGGTCACCCCGTGATCGCGGAGCTCGCCGACGATCAGCCGGGCTAAGTCTTCTCGAATCAGGCCGGCCCGGGCCGGCCCCGCGCCCTGGTGCGCAAGAGCAATCTCGCAGAAATCATCAATTTGCTTGATCAGGTGCTGGGCATGCCGGCCGACATCTCGGACCTGTGCATAGTGGGTCAGATAGACCGCGGGCGGGGCCGCATCAGAGATCCGGCGAACCGAGGCCTTGAATTTTTCGGGGTCAAATTGTGATGGCGAGGAGGTCACAAAAACATAAGCCCCCTGGGCAGTATCAAAATCCCGATAGGAAATCCCAAAGGTGTCGCCTGTGAAAAAAGAATTGCTGCGGCAATCCCTAATGAACACATGATGCCGGGCATGGCCGGGCGCATCCCAGAACTCGATCTTGCGGCCGGCGAGTTCAACCATTGCACCTTCTGGCGTTTCGATGAGCCGATCAACCGGAATGGGGCCCATGCCGCCGTACTCCCTTATTGCCATTTCGGTTCCGTAGACATCGCAGACCGCCGCCCAGAGCTTAGAGGGGTCAGCGAGATGCTTCAGACCTCGGGGGTGGACGGTGACCCGAGCATTCGGGCAGCGTTCAAGCAAGGCGCCCGCGCCGCCCGCATGATCCAGATGGATGTGGGTGAGCAAAATCCAGTCGACGGACTCGGGGCCAAGGCCAAGGGCGCGGAGGGCTTCAAGAATTCTTGGAACGGCATACTGGGTCGCGGTATCAATCACTGCAACACGGCCTTGCTCGACCATCAAATGAACCGCATCAAATTGATCTCTTACGTAGCCCGAGTCCAGTGCAAAAATTCCATCGCCAAAATCTCGGATTGGGTCCTTTGGCTGGCCCGCAGTCGCGTGCTGATGAAAAGAGTTCGTGGAAACCATAAAACGTAATGGGTCTAGAGTTTTGATCGGATCAAATCCGTCACCTGCTGAGGATTGGCTTTGCCCTGAGATTTTTTCATCACCTGGCCCACCAAGGCATTCAAGGCTTTGTCTTTGCCGCCTTTAAATTCCTCCACCATTTTGGGGTTGCCAGCCAAGACTTCATCGACCAGCTGGGCAATCAGGCCCGTATCTTGAATCTGCTGCATTCCCTTTGCGGAAATCACCGCATCTGCTGAGTCGAACTCTCCGGTCCAGAGGCTTGCAAAAATTTCACGCCCGATCTTATTCGAGACTGTTCCATCGGCAATACGTGCAATGAGCCCGGCAAGCTGCACTGCCGAGACTCGGCATTGTTCGATTTCCAGGCCATCTCGGTTAAGACTTGAGGCGACATCACCCATGATCCAGTTGGCAATTGCCTTTGGATCAACCCCGAGTGATCGGCCGGCATCCAGGGCCTGAAAAAAATAATTGGCAGTACCGCGCGTGGCGGAGACCATTAAGGCATCGTATTCAGAAAGACCAAATTGCTCAGTCAGCCGCGTCCGCATGGCACCGGGCAGCTCTGGCATCTGAGATTGGATTTCTTGAATCCATGCGGGCTCAAGGATCAATGGCGGCAGATCAGGGTCCGGGAAATAGCGGTAGTCATGGGCATCCTCTTTTGACCGCATGGCACGGGTTTGCTCAGCATCAGGATCATAGAGACGGGTCTCTTGAATCACTTGACCGCCGTCTTCAATCAGTTCGACCTGCCGCTGGGCCTCGATCTCAATAGCCCGCTCGAGAAAGCGAAAAGAGTTTAGATTTTTGATTTCACAGCGAGTACCAAATTCTCGCTGGCCAGCTGGCCGCACCGACACATTGGCATCCACGCGAAATGAGCCCTCTTGCAGATTGCCATCGCAAATCCCGATCCAGGTTACTAGGCTGTGCAGTGCGCGTGCGTAAGCTGCCGCCTCTTTTGCGGAGCGCATTACAGGCTCGCTCACAATTTCTAAAAGTGGTGTTCCTGCCCGATTTAAATCGATTCCTGAGCAGCCCGCAGGTATCGCCGCGATGCCTTCATGGATTGACTTTCCAGCATCTTCTTCCAGATGGGCCCGCGTGAGTTCGATAGGACGCTGCTGGCCCTCGATACTGATCACGACCTGGCCGCCGGAGACCACCGGGGTCTCATACTGGCTAATCTGATAGCCCTTGGGAAGATCAGGGTAAAAATAATTCTTTCTCGCGAAGATGGATCGATGGGCGATCTGTCCGCCCACCGCAAGCCCAAGCCGTATCGCGCAGGCGGCGGCTTCGCGATTCATGACTGGCAAAACACCGGGCAGCGCCATGTCGACCATATGGGCCTGCGTATTTGGAGCGGCACCGAACTGGGTCGATGCCGGTGAAAATATTTTCGATGCGGTCTTTAGCTGTACGTGGCATTCCAGGCCAATCACAATCTCCCAGCCCATCACGCCGCTCCGAACTGTTCAGGCGTTTTTCGATGCCAATCAGTAGCCGATTGAAAATGATGGGCGGCCTTCAGTAGCAGCGATTCTTTGAGCCTTGGTGCGATGAGTTGCATCCCGATTGGCCGGAGCTTTCCAGTGTCGCTGCCGGATCCAAGGCCAACCGGCATTGATAGGGCGGGCAGGCCCGCGAGATTTACGCCAAGCGTGTAGATGTCAGCGAGATATTCCTGCAGTGGGTCGCTCGCCGCTTGGTCGATGTTCCAAGCAACCGTGGGCGTAACAGGCCCGGCAATTAAGTCGCAATCCTGGAATGCCGCATCAAAGTCCTGGGCAACAAGCCGCCGCACACGTTGGGCCTGGATGTAATAGGCATCGTAGTAGCCGTGTGAAAGCACAAAAGTGCCAATCAGAATTCGGCGTTTCACCTCGGCCCCAAAGCCCTCAGCCCGAGACCGGCAGTACAAATCAAGAAGGTCTTTTGGCGCTGAAGCCCGATGGCCATAGCGCACGCCATCAAATCGGCTGAGGTTGCTTGAGGCCTCGGCGGGCGCGATGACGTAATACGCTGGAATGCTGAGCGCGGTCCTTGGCAGGCTGACCTCGCAGGCCGTGGCACCCAGGCGTGTCAGCTCCCCGACTGCTTGATCGATGGCCGATCGCACTTCGGCGGTGAGGCCTTCTGCAAAAAATTCTTTCGGCAGGCCCACCCGAAGGCCCGACAGCGGCGCATTTGCAGGCGCCCCCGAAAATGGCTGATCGATCCCTGCTGCGAAATTCTCTTCTTCGAGCTGTAGGCTGGTGGAATCTTTGGAATCAAAGCCACACATCGCCGCAAGCAGCACCGCACAGTCCAGTGCGGTTCTTGCAATCGGACCGGCCTGATCGAGGCTGGAAGCGTAGGCGATCATCCCCCATCGCGAGGCCCGGCCGTAGGTGGGCTTAATACCTGTAAGTCCGCACATGGCCGAGGGCTGACGAATCGACCCTCCCGTGTCGGTCCCGGTGGCAGCAGGGATATGGCCCGCCGCGACGGCCGCCGCGGAGCCGCCCGATGATCCGCCCGGCACAGCAATCGGATCCCAGGGGTTTTTCACTGGACCAAAGGCGGAGTGGGTGTTGCCTGAGCCCATCGCGAATTCATCACAGTTCAGTTTTGCGGTGCAGACCATGCCGGCTGTCGCCAGGCGTTGGACAACGGTCGCATCGAAGGGGCTTAAGTAGCCACGGAGAATCTTCGAGGCGGCCGTCGTTGGCCAGCCGCGGGTGACAAAAATATCTTTATGAGCAATCGGCAATCCCAGTAATGAAAACCCGGGCCCCTTTTGCTGCATTGATCCAGAATCCGCGGCATCAAGCCGCTGCTGGGCCGCCTTGGCCTGGCCGAGTGTCGCCTCGGGCAAAAGCGAGAGCACCGAATTGGTCTGATCGGCGGCCAGCCGGTCCAGCGTCCACTGGGCAAGCTCCACAGCGCTGAAGTCCCGCCGGGCCAGGCCTGCGGCCAGGCCCGAGAGGTCTGAAAACGGCGGAATCGCGGTGTTCATTCCACGACCCGAGGAACGATAAATAGGCCCTCGGCGGTCTGGGGGGCGCTGGCCATAAGGTCATCTCGGGCCGGAAGTGGTTCGGCCACATCGGCACGGAGTCTCAGGCCCACATCATGTGGATGGGCCATTGGCGCGACGCCGGCAGTTGGGGCCTGGGACAGTTCACCAACCCAGTTCAGGACCGACTGAAGCGCAGGCAGCGTTTCGTCGCGCTCCCGATCGGAGAGGGCAAGCCGGGCGAGCCGGGCGAGTTTTTCGAGGTCTTGGGCGTTTAGGTTCACGGCGCAAAAATCAACAGGGACGTTTGCTTTATTATCCTTTTCTTTTGCAGCAGGGTTCTCATGCTTGGATTTCTTCGTAATTATTTCTCCCAGGACATCGCTATTGACCTGGGCACCGCCAACACCCTCATTTATGTGAAGGGCAAGGGTATCGTGCTGGACGAGCCCTCAGTGGTCGCAATCCGATATGAGGGCGGCAATGGCGGCAAAAAAGTCATTGAGGCCGTCGGCCATAAGGCCAAACAAATGCTCGGCAAGGTTCCCGGCAACATTGAGGCAATCCGCCCGATGAAGGATGGGGTCATCGCCGATTTCACTGTTACTGAGCAGATGCTCAAGCAGTTCATCCGCATGGTCCATGAGAAGAAATTTCTCTCCCCGAGTCCCCGCGTCATCATCTGCGTACCTTGCGGCTCCACCCAGGTGGAGCGCCGTGCGATCCGTGAGTCGGCCCTGTCGGCGGGCTCAAGCCAGGTCTATCTGATTGAAGAGCCGATGGCAGCAGCAATTGGTGCGGGCCTGGCCATTTCCGAGCCGCATGGTGCGATGGTCGTCGATATTGGCGGCGGTACGACCGAGGTCGGAGTGATCTCCCTGGGCGGCCTGGTTTATGCGGGCAGCGTGCGCGTGGGCGGAGACAAATTTGATGAGGCGATTACTAACTACATCCGACGCAACTTCGGAATGTTGATTGGTGAACAGACGGCCGAGGCCATCAAAAAACAAATTGGATCCGCATTTCCTGGAAGTGAGATTCGTGAAATGGAAGTCCGCGGACGCAATCTCAGCGAAGGGATTCCACGGACCTTTACCGTGTCGAGCAATGAAATTCTGGAAGCGCTCACCGAGCCCTTAAATCAGATTGTGGTGGCGATCAAAAACGCGCTTGAGCAGACGCCCCCAGAGCTTGCCGCGGACATTGCAGAGCGCGGCCTGATCCTGACGGGTGGCGGCGCACTGCTGCGCGATCTCAATCGCTTGTTATCAGAGGAGACGGGCCTTCCGGTCTACGTCGCTGAAGATCCGTTGTCTTGCGTGGTCCGGGGCTGTGGTGCCGCGTTGGATCGGATTGATGAGTTCAAGGATGTTTTTGCTCACGAATAAGGGGGGTGCCATCGTTTAGATATGGCACTTTCGCAGAGTCCTCCACCGCTTTTTAAACAAGGCCTTCCCGCCCGGCTTCGGATGCTGATCGCTGTAATCGCAGCGATTGGAATGCTGTATTCAGATCTGCACTTTGGCATTTTGAAGCCCCTGCGGCAGGGGCTCTCCATGGTGCTTTATCCCATCGAGCAACTCCTGATTCTGCCCCGCGATGGGGTGATCTGGTTTGCCCGTTATGGCGCAGCGGTCTCCGACCTTGTGGGTCAGCGGGTGACGCTCGAGCGAAAAGAAATCGAGAACTCTGAGAGCCTGCTCCAAATTGAGCGGCTGCGAACAGAAAACGAAAGCCTTCGCACGCTTTTAGATCTCCGAAAGTCGGTCAAGCACAAAACACTTACCGCTCAAATCAGCCATGAGACTCGGGATGCGTTTTCAAATCGCATCGTGATTGATCGGGGCAGCCAGCATGGCGTAGCGCCGGGCCACCCGGTGATTAATGCCCAGGGTGTCGTCGGCCAGGTGGTCCGAGTCTCGCCGATCACGGCCGAGGTCTCTTTGGTGACCGATCCATCGCTGATGATCCCGGTCGCGCTGCCGCGCTCAGGCCTTCGCAGTCTGGCCTCGGGCACCGGTGATGGCCAACAGGTTGAACTTAAATATCTCAACATCAATGCCGAGGTGGATGTCGGCGATGTTCTGGTGACTTCAGGCCTTGATGGCCTTTATCCAAGTGGACTGCCGGTTGCAAAAATCAATCGGGTTGAGCGGGCCGGTAGCGGACAGTTTCCGCGCATCACTTCAACCCCGGTGGCGCCGATCGGAACCCTGCAGCATGTCTTAGTGATTCTGATTGATCAGGAATTAATTCCGCCTGCTCCGCGCGAGCTGGATCGGCCGATCCCGAAAGCAAGAAGCGAGATGAATAAATGAGGTGCTGGAAATGAAGCGCACCATGCTGGGTAGAGCACCCACAACATCGATGATCACAGGATCGATCGCCGTAGCGTTTGCTCTGGAAATGCTGCCCTGGGGCGGATTCCCCGCGCCGGATTTTCTTGCGCTGATTTTAGTGTTTTGGAATATTTTTCAGCCGCGACGTGTGGGCATTGCATTGGCTTGGCTATTGGGCCTGCTAATGGATGTTCATGCGGGATCTTTGCTCGGCCAGCACGCACTTGCGTATTCAGTTTTATCGTACGGTGCTATCGCCCTGCATCGTCGGCTGCTCTGGTACTCCCTTGGCGGTCAGGCCCTGCAGCTGCTGCCTTTATTTTTTTTGGCAAAGTTGATTGTGGTGGTGGTCCATCTATTCTTTTCAGGCATCGGCCCGAATTGGACATTTTTTATCTCACCGCTGTTAACTGCCGCACTCTGGCTGCCCGTTACCACTGGCATTTTGAACCGATTAAATCGGCCGCAGAGTTCAACTGCGGCAATTGGCCGTTAGGCATCCGGAGTTTTGAGTAAGTGATGACTGAATTTCGCGCCAACGACTCGAAAGATTTTCGGCTGCGCGCCTCTTTTGTTGCGGCACTTGTGCTGGCTGCATTTGCGCTGTTGATAATGCGATTTGCGTATCTCCAGGTCTGGCGCTACTACGACTTTCATGCGCTCTCAGAGGAAAATCGTGTCGCCTTGCTGCCGGTGCAGGCGCCCCGCGGTGAAATCTTTGATCGCCATGGGAACATCATTGCCCGTAACGGCTCTGCCTTTGCGCTGGAGATCGAGCCCCATAAGGTGCCCAATCTCGAGGAGACACTGCATTTTTTGGGAACGCTGATCAAGATTGATGAGCTTGACCTGCGCCGATTTCGCAGGCTAAAAAGCGAGCTTCGTCGATTCGATACGATTCCGTTGCGGCCGACATTAAATGATGCAGAGGTGGCCCGTGTTGTTGTGCATCTCCATCAGCTGCCGGGGGTTTCCGTTAACGTGCGCAGCATGCGCTACTACCCCTACGGTGACTCGTCGTCCCACCTGCTGGGCCACATCGGCCGAATCTCGCGGCGCGATCGTGAGCGCATTGAGCAGTCTGATTTAGCTTCGAGTTATTTTGGAACCTCACATATTGGAAAGCTGGGGCTTGAGCAGGCCTATGAAGAGCAGCTGCGCGGAAGGACTGGCTTTGATCGCATGGAGATTACGGCGGGTGGCCGAATGGTCAGAAGCTTGGCGCGCCGGCTGCCGGTGCCCGGCCAGAATCTGCGGCTCTCGATTGATGGTGAGTTGCAGCGGACGATCGAGCAGGCCTACGGCAAGCGTCGTGGCGCCCTGGTCGCTCTTGTGCCTGCGACTGGGGAAATTCTTGCTTTTGTGTCGATGCCCAACTTTAACCCTGCGCTATTTATTGATGGCATTGATTCGACCACGTGGGACGCGCTGAATAATTCCCCGGATAAGCCGCTTTTGAATCGGCCGCTACGTGGCACCTATCCGCCTGGATCGACGTATAAGCCTTTCATGGCCTTGGCAGCGTTGGAGTCAGGCACCCGAAAGCCAGAGGACACCATCAATGATCCCGGGTTTTTCATGTTTGGCAATCACAAGTTTCGCGATAGTAAGCCCGAGGGCAATGGCGTAGTGGATTTGCGTAAATCTATTGTGGTCTCCAGCGATACCTATTACTACATCGTTGCCCGCGATATGGGCGTGGATATGATTCATCAGTATGTCGAGCCCTGGGGATTTGGGCAGAAGACCGGCGTTGATCTGATTGGCGAGGTCAATGGTATTTTGCCCTCTTCAAAATGGAAGATGGAGCGTTTTAAGCAGCCCTGGCATCCTGGCGAGAATATGTCGATTGGAATTGGACAGGGTTACAACTCATTTTCGATGCTGCAGATGGCGGTTGCGACTGCCGGATTGGCCAACCGCGGCGTCATCATGAAGCCCAAGTTAGTGAAAGCAATCGAGGATCCCAACACCGGCGATGTCATCAAGACAGAGCCTGAGCTTCTGCGCAAGGTCGAGGTCAGTTATAAACACTTAGATCTGGTGATCGATGCGATGGTGGAGGTGAATAAATCAGGAACGGGCGCGCGGGTTTTCGCAGGCGCACCCTATCGCGTGGCCGGCAAGACAGGCACCGCACAGGTAATTAGCATTGGGCAGAATGAAAAATACAATGCTTCTCGAGTCGCTGAGCGACACCGGGACCATTCACTGTATATGGCATTTGCACCTGCTGAGCAGCCGGAAGTGGCGGTAGCGCTGATTGTGGAAAACGGTGGATTCGGTGCGGCTGCGGCCGCTCCGATTGCGCGGCTTGTCT
Organism: Betaproteobacteria bacterium; assembly: GCA_018969705.1. Taxonomy (GTDB): domain Bacteria; phylum Pseudomonadota; class Gammaproteobacteria; order Burkholderiales; family Burkholderiaceae_A; genus Lacustribacter. Next base: position 89,820 of record JAGWXV010000001.1, on the reverse strand, counting down.
TTGATCATGTCTTGCTAAAAAAGGGTGCAGCCCGTGGCCAGTGAGATTATTCCGAGGGGTTGGCGGGGCATCTGGCTAAGGATTCAGCCTTGGGTCGCGGTTTTCGATGGCCCATTTATGCTGTTCTTTATGGGAATTGCTTTTCTTTCGACCATCACGCTTTACAGCGCTGGTAATGATTTTGATGGCCGGTTTATTGGCCATATTCGCAATCTTGGTATCGCGGTTTTAATTATGTGGCTTGTCGCCCATATTCCTCCCGGCATGATTCATCGCGTTGCTGTGCCCTTGTTTGTTCTGGGTGTCTTGCTGCTGTTGGCGGTCGCCTTATTTGGTGATGTCTCAAAGGGCGCCCGCCGCTGGTTAAATATTGGCATTACGCGGATTCAGCCCTCCGAGCTGATGAAAATTGCAATGCCAATGATGCTCGCCTGGCTTGTCCATCGGGTCGAGGGCTTACGCACGCTTCAGCATTGGCTGATGGCGGTATTGCTCTTAATGGTGCCCACCGCTTTCATTCTTGCCCAGCCCGATTTGGGTACCGCCATACTTGTGTTCTCAGCGGGGCTCTTTGTTTTATTTTTTGCAGGCCTGCCGTGGCGTCTGGTGTTGGTGGCCCTCGGAATCGGAGTGCTTGGGGTGCTGTTGCTGATTGTGTTCGGAGATGCAGCCTGTGCGGATGGCGTGAACTGGCCGGGACTGCGGGAGTATCAGCGCCAGCGTGTCTGCACACTGCTGGATCCAATGCGCGACCCGCTGGGCAAGGGCTTTCATATCATTCAGTCGATTATCGCCGTGGGCTCGGGCGGCATTTTCGGTAAGGGCTGGATGCAGGGCACACAGACCCATCTGGAATTTATTCCAGAGCGCACTACCGACTTTCTTTTTGCGGCCTACTCCGAGGAGTTTGGATTGCTGGGCAATCTGCTGCTGTTAAGTCTTTATGCGGGATTAATTCTGCGCGGCCTCTGGATCGCGATTGGCGCGCCAACATTATTTTCCCGGCTTTTAGCCGGAGCAATTTCGCTCACCATTTTCAATTACGCATTTGTCAATATGGGCATGGTGACAGGGGTGCTCCCCGTGGTGGGCGTGCCGCTGCCTTGGATGTCTTATGGCGGCACGGCAATGGTCACGCTGGGCTTTGGCGCCGGCATTCTCATGAGTATCGCCCGGACCCGCTCGCAGACCGTTCAAGGCTTCGTGTTGCAGAGGTCCGCTTAGGCGGCTGGCCATGCAGGCCGATATCGTCATTATCGGAGCTGGCAGTGCGGGCTGCCTGCTGGCCAATCGACTCTCTGCAGACCCTAGCCGTCAGGTTGTATTGATCGAAGCCGGTGGCGAGGATGATTGGATCTGGATCAAAATCCCGGTCGGCTATCTGTTTGCGATTGCAAATCCACGAACCGATTGGTGTTTTAAGACCGAGCCGGATCCCGGCCTCAACGGAAGATCCATTCACTATGCGCGCGGACGCGTAATTGGGGGCTCATCATCGATTAACGCGATGATCTATATGCGCGGTCAGGCGTCAGACTATGACCGATGGGTACAAGCAACTGGCGATGACCGCTGGGGGTGGCCCGAGGCATTGGCTACCTATCGTGCAATGGAAGATTATTTTGGCGGATCCAGTCCCTGGCACGGCGTGGGTGGTGAAATGCGCGTGGAGTCTCCGCGCGTTCGTTGGGAGATTCTGGATGCCTGGCGGCAGGCTGCCGCCGAGCAGGGCATTGCCGCAATCGAGGAATTTAACCGCGGTGATAACTCCGGCTGCGCCTATTTCCACGTGACACAGCGTCGGGGGATTCGCTGGTCAATGGCAGATGCATTTTTGCATCCTGTTCGCCATCGGCCTAATTTAAAGGTGATGTCAAAGGCGCAGGTCTTGCGACTCATTACCGCGCCAATTTCTCCTGAGACCACCCATCAGCAGCAGTATGCCGAGTCCGCCTGGGCCAACGCTGCCCACGAGATCACGGGTATCGAAATACTCCATGAAGGCAGCAAGCAGCGTATATCGGTGCGCGATCAGGTGATCTTGTCAGCCGGCGCGGTCAGCTCGCCGCACCTGCTTCAGGCCTCGGGGATTGGTCCGGCTGCGGTGTTATCGACTGTGGGCGTGCCGATTGTTCATGATCTTGCTGGGGTCGGTGAGAACCTACAAGACCACTTGCAAATCCGCACGGTCTATCAGGTGGCCAACTGCGCCACGGTCAATACTCTGTATCGCAATCCGCTGACTCGAATCGGTATGGCCCTGCAATACGCTTTTTTGCGCTCCGGGCCCATGACCATGCCACCATCGACGCTTGGCGCATTTGCCAAAAGCCGGCCCGAGTGCCTCACCCCCGATCTTGAGTGGCATGTACAGCCCTTATCACTTCCAAAATTTGGAGAGCCGCTTCATCGTTTTAATGCGATCACTCCAAGTGTTTGTAATCTACGTCCCAGCTCGCGCGGCACCATCCGCTTGGCGCATCCAGATCCCATGGCATCACCGAAAATTATGTGCAACTACCTATCCACTGAGGCAGATTTACAAACTGCCGTGGCTGGGCTGCGATGGACCCGCCGAATCATGCAGAGCCAGGCCCTCGCAAGCTATCAACCTGCCGAGATCCTGCCGGGCCCCACGCTTCAGACCGAGGCAGAATTAATCAACGCCGCCCGCGATCTTGGCACCACGATTTTTCATCCGGTCGCGACCTGTGCGATGGGCCAAGTCGATCATCGCGGCCAGGCCGCAGATCCCATGACCGTGCTGGATACGGACTGCCGACTGCGGGGTGTCGCGCGGCTTCGCGTCGTCGATGCTTCAGCGATGCCCACAATTACCTCGGGAAATACCAATGCCCCAGTGATGCTGATTGCCGAACAGATCGCGCGCCGGATGCTGGCCGAGAAGGCCTAGCCGAGGCGCGATCTAGCTGCCGTAGTCGATGACCAGCGGCGCATGGTCCGAAAATCGATCCGCGGTGTGAATAAAGCATGAGCGGGCGATGTTTGCTAGCCCCGGTGTAGCGATCTGATAGTCGATTCGCCAGCCAACATTTTTCTCGCGGGCCTGCCCGCGCTGACTCCACCAGGTGTATTGCTCGGGCCGCGCATCGAGCCTGCGAAATACATCAACCCACCCTAGGCTATCGAAGACCCGGGTGAGCCACTCCCGCTCTTCTGGCAGAAAGCCTGAATTCTTCAGGTTGCCTTTCCAGTTTTTAAGATCAATCTCCTTATGCGCGATATTCCAATCGCCGCAAATCAAAAACTCGCGGCCCGTCTTTTGATACTCCTTAAACCATGACTCCAGCACGGGATAAAACCCATCTAGGAATCGGAACTTCGAGGCCTGACGCGCTTCAGATGCAGACCCGGAGGGCAGGTAGACGCTGACCACGGATAGGGGTGTTTTGGCCTGGTCAAAATCCGCCCGTAGAACACGGCCCTCGTCGTCAAACTCTTGAACCCCGATGCCGCGCAGGATGCGCGAGGGTGCTAGCGCGCTGTAAATACCAACACCGCTGTAGCCTTTTTTCTGGGCACAATAAAACACCGCCTGTAGCGTCCGGCCGTTGTGCAGGATGCGGCAGTGTTCATCGCTGAGATCTTGGTCTTGGGCCTTGAGCTCTTGCACACAGACAACATCGGCCTGCAGATGACCAAGCCATGCCAAGGCCCCTTTTGATGCTGCTGAGCGAATGCCGTTGAGATTAAGCGAGACGATGCGCATGGATGATATTCTCTCGCATCATGGCCCACTCCTATGATTCACGACCCGCCGATCAGGAATTTATTCGGTTTGCCATCGATGCCGGCGTATTAAAGTTCGGCAGCTTCATCACAAAAGCAGGCCGCGAGTCCCCGTATTTTTTTAATGCGGGACTTTTTGATCATGGCGGCACGCTGGGTGCGCTGGCGGGCTTTTATGCCAAGACATTCCTGGCAGCGGAATTTGATGGCCGGCTGCAGGCCGATGGCCTCTTTGGGCCAGCCTATAAAGGCATCCCCTTGGTCAGCGCGACAGCCGTGGCCTTATCGCATGCGGGCCGCGATATTGGTTTTTCATACAACCGCAAGGAAGCCAAAGATCATGGTGAGGGTGGGGTCGTGGTGGGCCGGGCCCTGGCCGGCCGCATTCTGATTGTGGACGATGTAATTTCGGCGGGCACTTCAGTTCGGGAATCGGTCGACATTATTCGTGCCCACGGCGCAACACCGGCAGGCGTGCTGATTGCATTAGATCGTATGGAGCGTGGCGGCACTGCCAGTGCGCCGACCGAGCGCTCTGCCGTTCAAGAGGTCCAGGATCTTTTCGGAATCCCGGTGATTGCGATCGCCAATCTCGCGGATCTTTTGGAGTTTCTTGATCGCTCTGATGATCGGGAACTCTCCCGTTATCGGGATGCGGTTGCCGCCTATCGTGAGCGATGGGGCGTTACTTAAAGGCTTGGATCAGGCGGAAGTTGATCTATCGATACACCAATCGCCTGAGCAAAAAGCGGCAATACAAGATCAAGATGCCGTTCAATCTCTGCGATGCGATTGTTGCCTGAGGGGTGGGTCGATAGCCATTGCGGTGGCGTATTTTTAGATTGGGCCGACATTTTTCTCCACAGCGTAATGCCCGCACGCGGATCAAAGCCTGCCCGTGCAGCAATATCCAGACCAATTAAGTCTGCCTCGCCTTCGTCATCACGAGAAAATTTAAGCATGGTGAGTTGTGCACCATAATCCATCACCGTGCGGCCAGCCTCCCCCAGCCCAAGCACGGATGACAGCACCGTCGCACCGATGCCCGTGAGCTGATGTTTGGCAAGCCGCTCACGCGAGTGTTCGCGTAAGGCATGGGCCATTTCATGGCCCATGATCATGGCCACCTCATCATCGGTGAGCTTGAGTCGATCGAGAATCCCTGTATAAAAACCAATCTTTCCGCCAGGCATACAAAACGCATTAATGGCGTTGGATCCAAATAGTTGTACTTCCCAGGGCCAGTTGACAGCCTTGGAATTCCATCGGCCGATGTGGGGCATGAGCCGCTTTGCAATCACCCGCAGCCGAATCAGCTGCGGGTGATCATCTGCAGCGAGAGCATTCTTTTCGGATGCCTGGCGTTTCATCTGCGCAAATTGCTGTCCCGCAGTCCGCTCGAGCTGCTCGGCAGGCACTAAATTTTTGAGTCGTGATGGCCGCTCAAGCGTGATGCCTTCAGCAGAAGGCTGTGCAAACGCAGGTATTCCTGCTGCCAGAAAGGCCAGTCCGATTGCGGCCGCAGTACGGGCCGCCCAGTGAGCAGCAAAAGAGCGCATATCCGATGACAATACTGCCTCATGAATCCAAATCGCAATGGCCAGCAGCCGTCGATCACGGCCCCGCCGCCCCGATCCCTGCTCACCATGACGCTGCTGCTGGGCTTTGCGAGCGGGCTGCCGCTGGCACTCTCGGCCGGCACCCTGCAGGCCTGGCTGACGGTCGAAGGCGTCAATCTCAAAACCCTCGGCTGGCTGACCCTGCTGGGACTGCCCTACACCTATAAGTTCCTCTGGGCGCCGCTTTTGGACCGCTATCGATTTCCGGCTAAAGGAAATTGGGCCGGCCGCCGCCGGGGCTGGCTCGTCGCCTTGTTATTGGCGATGGCGGCTGTGCTTGCGGCAATGTCGTTTCAGGCGCCTTCCTCCGACCCCAACAGCCTGATTTGGCTTGCCGCCCTGGCCTTTGGCCTGGTGGTTCTTTCGGCAAGTTTTGACATCGTGTTCGATGCCTGGCGGGCGGAGTCATTAACGCCCGCGCAGCGTGGGCTAGGTGCCGCATGGTCGGTGATCGGTTATCGGCTCGCGATGCTCACCTCAGGGGGGCTTGCCCTAATGTTGGCCGATCTCTGGCTGGGGTTTCAGGGGGTCTATCTGCTGATGGCGGGCTTTGCCGTAGTTTTTGCAGTGATTGCGGCGATCGCGCCGGAGCCCACCCAGGCCCCGGTGCCACGCTCTTTGGTTCTCGCGGTTGTCGAGCCCTTCAAGGAATTTTTCGGCCGGCCTGGCGCCCTGCTCTTTCTTTTGATGATCGTGCTTTACAAATTTGGAGATGCCTTTGCGGGCAGCCTATCGACTGCATTTCTAATTCGTGGCGCTGGCTTTACCCCTGCCGAAGTCGGTGCGGTAAATAAAGGCATGGGCCTTCTGGCAACGCTGGTGGGCGGACTGGCGGGCGGATTGTTGCTGTCGCGAATTTCCCTTTGGCAGGCCCTGCTGGTTTTCGGTGTGCTTCAGGGTGTTACCAATCTTGGATTTTGGTGGCTGGCCTCGACAACCCCCACGCTTGCCGGGATGACCGCGGTCGTTCTGTTGGAAAACCTTGCAGGAGGAATGGGCACCGCTGCCTTTGTCGCCTTGCTTATGGGTCTCTGCGATGTGCGCTTCACTGCGACGCAGTTCGCACTGCTATCGGCGTTGGCCTCAATTGGTCGCGTTGTGATCGGACCGGTCGCAGGCGTGGTGGCCTCGGACTGGGGATGGCCCGAATTTTTTTTGCTATCGACTGCGCTGGCAGCGCCGGGTGTTGTTGTGCTGGCGCTCATGCGCCAGCGTTTTGATCGGTTTACCTCACCACCAATACCGGCACAGGACTGAGACTGATCAGCTTGGTGGTCACTGACCCCAGAATTAAATCACTCAAGCCGCTGCGGCCTTTGCCGCCCATGACCATCAGATCGATGTTTTCTTTTTTAATGATTTCAATGATCGTGGGGGCGACCTCACCATGGCCTTTAATGACCTGGGCAGAAAGTTTGGAGTCCGTAACTGCCTGGCGGGCGGCCTTCAGTTCTTCTTCTGCGATCTGATCCATGTACTGCTCAATCTGATGGCGGTCAATCCCTTTTGCAACTGGGGAGATCAGGGCTGATAAATGCACATTAATCAAACTTAGTGAGGGCGCCTGCTTAAGTTGTTGGGCAAGGCCAATCGCATGTTTCACAGCCCGCAGGGAATTTTCTGAGCCATCAACGGCAATACCAATATGCATCGTGACCTCCTTGTGAAGGCCAGTTAGTTTATTCGACGGTGACGCTCTTGGCGAGATTGCGCGGCTTATCCACATCATGGCCACGTGCACACGCCACGTGGTAGGCAAGGAACTGCAAGGGAATTACATGCAGAATGGGGGATAGAGGCCCTGCATGGTCACCAAGCGTGATCACATGAACACCATCTGAGGCCTCAATACCAGATCCCTTGTCGGCAATGATGTAAAGCTCGCCCCCGCGTGCACGAACCTCTTGTAAATTACTTTTCAGTTTCTCGCTGAGCTGATCATTAGGGGCGACCGCAATAACCGGCATTGACGCATCCACCAAGGCAAGTGGTCCATGCTTGAGTTCTCCCGCCGCATAGGCTTCTGCGTGGATGTAGCTGATTTCTTTGAGCTTAAGGGCGCCTTCCATCGCAATGGGATAGTGAATACCCCGGCCAAGAAACAGCGCGTTTTGTTTGTTAATAAAGTGATCCGCCCAGGATTTAAATTGCGCCTCGGCAGAGAGAATCTGGACCATCGCGGCGGGCAGGTGTCGCAGCGAACCCAGGGCCCCCTGCTCCTGCTCGCGGCTTAAATGGCCCCGGGCCTTGGCCAGAAGCAGGGTGAGGAGAAAAAGGCTGGCCAACTGTGTAGTGAATGCCTTGGTCGAGGCCACGCCAATCTCGGGCCCGGCCCGGGTCAGCAGACGCAGCGTGCACGCGCGCATGAGGGATGATTCGGGCACATTGCAGATAGCAAGGCTGGCGGCAGCACCACTGCGCGTTGCAAACTGAAGTGCGGCTAAAGTATCGGCAGTCTCACCCGATTGTGAGATGGCGATGACCAGGGTATTGGGCAGCATGACCGAATCCCGGTAGCGATATTCACTGGCGATCTCGAGTGCCACTGGGATTCGTGCAATCGATTCAATCCAGTAACGGGCAACCATTCCTGCGTGAAAGCTGGTGCCGCAGGCCAGGATCAAGACCTGCTGAATGTGGCCGATGGCGCGCTCGCCATCGGGGCCCAGCAGGCCGGGCGATAAGGCATGGGCGCCCATGACCTCTTCAAGGGTAGCTGCTACTGCCCCAGGCTGCTCGAGAATTTCCTTGTGCATGTAATGGGCATGCGGACCCAACTCAACATCATCGGCCGATAGGCTGCTGATGACCGCGTTGCGATGAATCTTCTTGCCCTGAGCATCTTGGAGCTCTGCTGAATTGGCGGTGAGCCTGACCAGATCACCATCTTCGAGATAAAAAATATTTCTCGTAACTTGCAGTAAGGCCGAAGTGTCTGAGGCCAGAAACATGCCTTGCTGATTTTCGGCAAGCCCAAGCAAAAGCGGCGCACCCTGCCGCGTGCCGACAAGCTCCTGCGGATCTTGGCTACTCATGACTGCGATTGCATAGGCACCCTTAAGCTGCTGACGGGCCAGATGCACAGCCTGCTGAAGGCTTTTGCAGCCTTGGCGATAACGATGAATCAGATGGGCAATAACTTCCGTATCGGTTTCGGAGTGAAAGACATAGCCCTGGCCTGAGAGCGATTCGCGCAGCTCGTCATGGTTTTCAATAATGCCGTTATGGACAACGCAGATGGCCATTCCATCACGCTCAGAGAGATGGGGGTGGGCGTTGCTGGCGGTCACGCCGCCATGCGTTGCCCAGCGGGTATGGGCGATGCCTAAGGTCGCAGTCTGATCTGAGGACTTCTGCTCCAGCTCTGCAACCCGGCCCACAGCTCGAATGCGGTGAATTTCGTTTTCATTCGCAATCGCCAGTCCGGCGGAGTCGTATCCGCGATATTCGAGTTTCTTGAGGCCCTCAATCAGAATTGGGACAATATTTTTCCCTGAACTCGGAGCGACGACCGCTCCGACAATGCCACACATATCAGTGTTCCTTTTTCTGAGGCCGCCGGTAATTTTTGATGGTGACCTGCTGGGCCCTTGAGATTGTCAGCGCATCTTCAGGCGCATCCTGAGTCAGCGTTGTGCCCGCACCAAGGGTAGCGCCTCTGCCGACAGTCACGGGTGCCACCAGCTGAGTGTCCGAGCCAATAAAGACATCATCTTCAATGGTGGTACGGTGTTTTTCTGCGCCATCGTAGTTACAAGTAATTGTGCCCGCTCCGACATTGACCCGGCTGCCAATGCTGGCATCACCAAGATAGGAAAGATGGTTGGCCTTGGATCGTGGACCCAGAACGCTATTTTTCACTTCAACAAAATTTCCGATATGCACGCCCTCCGCAAGTTCGGTGCCTGGCCGCAATCGGGCGTAGGGCCCAATCACCGATCTGGGGCCGATGGCCGCACCATCAATATGGCTAAAGGCTTCGATGACGGTCTCTTGGCCAATCTGAGCATTACGAATGACACAGTGCGGGCCTATAACGGCCCCTGCCGCAATCTGAACCCTTCCTTCAAAAATACAGCCAACGCTGATGCTGACGTCGGATGCGCATTCAAGCTGGCCGAGCACATCAATTCTTTCGGGATCTTGCAGCCGAACGCCTGCGGACATGAGCTGCTCGGCAATGCGGCGCTGATAAATACGTTCGATCTGGGCCCGGTCCTCCTGGCTATTGACGCCAAGAATTTCTTCGATATGGTCAGATCGCAGGCTGTGAACCGCTTTGCCCTCCGCCACTGATTTGGCAATGATGTCGGTGAGATAAAACTCTTTCTGAGCATTGCGGTTATCGATCGCTGACACCCAGGCGGCAAGATGCTCCGCTGGCGCCGCCATAAACCCGGTATTGATCTCGCAAATCGCGCGAATCGCAGCATCGGCATCTTTTTCTTCAACAATGCCTTGGATGTGTTGATGCCCATCACGAACAATTCGACCGTAGCCGGTCGGTGAGTCGAGCATGGCGGTCAGCACCGCCAGGCTGCGATTTTTCTCTGCCGTATCCACCAGCTGACGTAGGGTCTGGCTGCGGATTAGGGGAACGTCGCCATATAGAATCAGCGCAGTCGACTGGGGATCGAGCTTTGGCAGTGCCTGGGCCACCGCATGGCCAGTGCCCTGGGGCGGATCCTGGATGACCCAGTCAATGGGGACGCCTTTGGAGATTTCGGGAAGTGCCTGTATCACTGCCTTAACTTGGTCTGCGCCGTGTCCGATGACAACAATAATTTTTTTTGGGTTTAGCGCCTGCGCAGTTCTCAGTACGTGGCCCAGCATCGGCATGCCCCCAACGGGATGCAGCACCTTGGGCAGCCCGGAGCACATCCGGGTTCCTTTGCCGGCTGCCAGAATGACGACATTCATACGTGCCGGGCTTCCCCACCATGGCCATGGGCCCGATTCGGCGAAATCGTGGAGCCAATTAGCATGCCGAGGGCGCTGGCAATCAGTCCGATCAGTTGAGGCTCGACAGGCTCTTCAATTCCAAGGATCTCCAACACCAGCCAGACACTGAGGCCCGCGGTAATGGCAAGCCCAGCACCGAGATTGCTGGCCCTTTTCCAAAAAAGGCCTGCTGCCAGCGGCACGAAGGCGCCGGCAAGTGTGATGCGGTAGGCATTTTCGACCATGCCATGAATACTCTCATCGGTCATGATCGAGTAAAACGTGACGATGATCGTGAAGACCAATACGGTGGCGCGCAATGACCAGAGAAACTGCTGATCATTCATACGCGGTGCGAAGCCCTTTAAAATGTTTTCAGCAAATGTTACGGAAGGCGCCAAGAGCGTGCCCGAGGCGGTGCTCATGATGACCGAGATCAGCGCTCCAAAGAAGACAACCTGCAGCCAGAAAGGCATATGGCCCATGATCAGCGAGGGCAGAATCATCTGCGAGTCTTCTTCAAGAAACTTTTTCACCATCTCTGGATCGATGATGGTGGCGGTGTACGCCAAAAACAACGGCACTGCAGCAAAAAAGAAGTAACTTAAGCCGCCAAAGGTTGTGCCCCATACGGCAACAGTTTCATTTTTCGATGAATTCACGCGCTGGAAAACGTCCTGCTGGGGAATCGATCCGAGGGCCATCGTGACCAATGCGGCGACCCAGCCAAGAATTTCAATCGCATCCATACTCGGGAGCCACTCAAACTTTCCTTCCGCCGCTGCTTTGGCAAAGACTTGGCCGATGCCACCGGCCTGATCAGCTGCATTTTGGGTGACCAGAAGCAGTCCAATCACGATCACAATCATCTGCACAAACGTCGTGAGCGCCACCGACCACATGCCGCCGAAGATGGTGTAGATCAGCACCACAGCGGCGCCGATCAGCATGCCCTGGGCCTGCGAGATCGCATCGTCTGACAGCACATTAAAGACCAGCCCGAGGGCGGTAATCTGCGCCGATACCCATCCCAAGTAGGAGATGACGATGCAGATGGACAAAATCAGCTCGGTCTGACGGTTATAGCGAATACGAAAATAGTCGCCCAGTGTCAGCAGATTCATTTTGTATAGGGGCCGAGCAAACACTAGGCCAAACAGCACCAGGCACAACGATGCGCCCAGTGGATCTGAAATCAGGCCGCGCGCACCCTCTTCAAGAAAAGTGGCGGAAATTCCCAGTACAGTCTCTGCGCCAAACCAGGTCGCGAACACCATCGCCAGCACCATGGCCATTGGCAGGTTGCGGCCGGCGGTCACGTAGTCGCGTGCGTTATGGACTTTCGTAGCGCCGTACAAACCAATAGCGATCGATATCAGCAGATAAGCGATAACCAAACCGAGCAGCATGTAGACCTCCTTTCGGCAGCAAGCGGAACTGTGGGCAAGTCCCGATTATAGGAGGGGCTATTGGGCCTTTTGGTTTAGAAAAAGAGCGGGGTTCCACCAAGTCCGAGCCCCAACACAGCAAGCACGGCAAGCAGTAATCCGGCCAAGATCCAAATCGCCCGGCGCAGCCGCTGCTGCTCAGCGGCGAGCTCACGCAATCGGATCTGGATTTCGCCATGACCGCCCTGCGCTGCCTGAGCAAGGGCCTGATGGACAAGCCGCGGCAGCTGCGGCAGGGTTTGGGCCCAGCGCTCCGATTCCTTTTGTAGATTTTTTCTCAGCGCCCGAAAGCCAATCTGCTCCTGCATCCAGCGCTCCAGAAATGGCATCGCGGTCTTCCAGAGATCGAGATCGGGGTCCAGCTGCCGGCCCAGGCCCTCCACATTGAGCAGCGTTTTCTGCAGTAGGGTCAGCTGCGGCTGGATCACCACATTAAAGCGGCGTGAGACCTGAAAAAGCCGAACCAGCACCTGGCCCAGGGAGATTTCCTTTAACGGCCGATCAAAGAAGGGCTCACAGACGCCACGGATTGCAATTTCAAGTGCGTCCACCCGGCTTTCGGCGGGCACCCAGCCGGATTCGACATGCAGCTCGGCGACGCGCCGGTAATCACGACGAAAAAAGGCGAGAAAATTTTGCGCCAGATAGTTTTTATCGACCTCGGACAGCGTCCCCACGATGCCAAAGTCCAGCGCAATGTATTTTCCAAAGTGCGGGCCCCGATCGGCCACCAGAATATTTCCCGGATGCATATCGGCATGAAAGTAGCCGTCACGAAACACTTGGGTGAAAAAAATCTCCACCCCATGCCGTGAGAGCTGCTTTAAATCGATGCCTTTGGCCCTAAGTTCTTCAAAGCGGTTAATCGGAATACCGTAGATGCGCTCCATGACAATCACATCCGGCCGGCAGAGATCCCAAATCATTTCCGGAATTTTTAGAAGCCCCGAGTCAGCGAAATTGCGGCGCAGCTGGCTTGCATTGGCCGCCTCGCGAACAAGATCAAGCTCATCGTGCAGATAGCCGTCGAATTCCTCGACGTTTTCAACTGGTTTTAGTCGGCGGCCATCGCTAGAAAATCGTGCAACAAATCGCGCAATCAGTTTTAGCCAGGCAAGATCCTGTTCAATGATTTTCAGCATGCCAGGCCGCAGTACTTTAACGGCGACTTCGCGGCCGTCGATGAGCCGGCCGAGGTGGACCTGTGCAATTGAGGCGCTGGCAATCGGGGTACGGTCGAATTCAGAGAACAAGGCAGAGATAGATGTTCCGAATGCCCGCTCAATTGTGGCGACCGCAAGATTTGAGTCGAAAGGCGGCACCTGATCCTGAAGTTTGGCCAGCTCATCTGCGATGTCCTCGGCCAAGACATCACGCCGGGTTGAGAGCACCTGGCCGAACTTTACAAAGATCGGTCCGAGCTCCTCGAGCGCTAGCCGCAGTCGAACACCGCGTGGTGTGGTGATGGTACGGCCGATGCGTGAGAGCTTTAGGATTGTCGTGAGCAGTCGCGAGTCAAAGGTTCGGGCAGCCCCATCAAGCGCGAGTTGATCGAGGCCGTGACGGAGAAAAACTCGAACAATTGCAAGAAGTCGAAATAACGAACGCATTGGCTGGGTCTAGCAGTTCGGATCAAACGCTCGATCACCGTCTGGATTCGGAACACAGTCGGGTCGGATATTCTTGAAATCATGACGACGGGGGTCCAGCAGGTGCGAGGGCGCTATATTGCCCAAGGCCTGAAACATGGTGGCGGTGCGGCCCGGGGTCTGACGATCCCATTCCTGCAGCATGCGTTTGATTTGTTGGCGCTGAAGGTTTTCTTGCGAGCCGCACAAATCACAGGGAATGATTGGAAATTCCTGCAACTCAGCCCAGCGCTGCAAATCAGATTCTTCGCAATATGCCAGCGGCCGAATCACGATATGCCGGCCATCATCCGAAACCAGCTTCGGTGGCATTGACTTCAGGCTACCACCAAAAAAAAGATTCAGAAAAAAGGTTTGCAAAATATCGTCGCGATGATGGCCTAAGGCGATCTTGGTGGCGCCGAGTTCCGAGGCCAGGCGGTAGATGATTCCGCGCCGCAGGCGTGAGCAGAGCGAGCACATGGTTTTGCCTTCTGGAATCACGCGTTTGACAATTGAATAAGTATCCTGGGTCTCGATGTGAAATTTCACACCGCGCTGGCGCAGGTAGTTGGGTAGCGTGTCTTTGGGAAAGCCGGGATGGCCTTGGTCCAGATTGACTGCAATCAATTCAAAAGTAATCGGCGCACGGGACTGCAGGCTTAAAAGAATATCCAATAGGCCATAGCTGTCTTTGCCGCCCGACATGCAGACCATGACCCGATCGCCCGCTTCGATCATGTTGAAATCGATAATGGCCTGGCCGGTGAGGCGATGCAGGCGTTTTGAGAGTTTGTTGGCCTCAAAGGCTGCTTTATCGTGGTGTCCCATATCGGCTAGCCCCAGCGAAAGACTTCAATGCCGACCGTTCTGCAATCCGGATACACATCGGGTTTTTGGCTTTCGGCCCTTACCGCGCGCACGCCCGGGGTCTTTAGACAGAGTTCGCAGATCTGATCGAGCAGGGTCTCTTGAAGATTGAAGTGCCGTGATTGGGCGAGGGTTTTCACGCCAAGCCGAACAAAGTCATAGTCAATGACATCTTTTACCTCATCGTGGGCCGACGTGCTGGCACTGATCGGAACAAAGAGGTCAATACTAATTAGCATCCGCTGGGGAGCTTTTTTTTCAAAGTCATGAAAGCCAATCGATGCATCGATTGCAAGATCTTGCAAAAAAATTCTTCGGCAGTCAGAGAGTCGGGAGTCAAGCAGCATCATGATCGAATCATCATCATGACATCCCGCGGCAGTGGACTCAGATGCTGGCCGCCATCAACCAGCAGCATCGTGCCAGTCACTGCCCGCGCCCGGGCCAGCCAGACCACCGCATCAGCAATCTCTTCCGGCCGGCTGGAGGCACCCAGCGGCGTCATGGTGTGGGCTTTTTGAAACTCGGCCTCGGTCTGGTCGGCAGAAGCCAATGTAATTCCGGGTGCAATCGCCACAACCCGTAATACGGGTGCCAAGGCGGCCGCGCAGAGCCGAGTGGCTTCAAGCAGTGCGGCCTTTGACACGGTGTAAGAAAAAAAATCAGGATTCGGATTCACGAGTTTTTGATCAAGAAGATGGATGACAACGCCTGCCGGATCTTGTCCGTGTTGATGGCTTGGTGCAAGAAACGCATGCAGGTGGCGGGTCAGCAGCACCGGCGCGATGAGATTGGTTTGGGTGTGGGACTCCAGAAGGGCCGCACTCACAGTCTCGGGCCGATCGAACTCAAACTGCGAGGCGTTATTGATAATGCAGGACAGCCGCGGGAAACGCCCGACAACACGATCAAAGAGCTGTCCGATGGCCTGGGCGGATTCGAGATCAGATTGAAAACAAGCGGCTGCCCGGTCCTGCTGTGTCAGCGCCTGCGCCAGATCCTCGGCAGCGGATTGGGAGTGTCGGTAGTGAATGGCGACATCCCAGCCGCAGGCCGACATTGCTTGCGCGATGGTTCTGCCTAATCGAACCGCAGCGCCGGTAATCAGGCAGGCAGGCCGCGCGGTGGGGGT
Source organism: Betaproteobacteria bacterium (assembly GCA_018969705.1). Classification (GTDB taxonomy): domain Bacteria; phylum Pseudomonadota; class Gammaproteobacteria; order Burkholderiales; family Burkholderiaceae_A; genus Lacustribacter. The sequence goes on along the minus strand of JAGWXV010000001.1, from coordinate 74,432 downwards.
GGACGAATTGCTGGGCTGAACGGCTTGCATGGCCTGAAGTTTAGCTTTGATACCCTCAAGGCCATGGATGAGCTGTCGTTGCGGATTCGCACCCAGATTGAGCAAGCAGGCGGCTGGATTGGATTTGATGAATTCATGCATCTGGCCCTGTACACCCCCCGGCTCGGCTATTACTGCGGCGGGGGTGAGCCGTTTCCGTCAGAAAAATCGTCTGCCAATGGAGATTTCATCACCGCGCCGATGCTTGGCCCCTGGCTGGCCAAAGCTATCTGGTCCTGGGTCCAGCCGCTTCGGCAGGCGCTATGCCAGTCAGGTGGCAAGGCCTCTGCCCTGCGCATTCGCGAGTTCGGTGGCGGACGGGGCGATTTGGCAGCGGGCCTTCGAGAGGCCGCTCAGGCTGGTGAAATTGCGCTTGAGCTGATCGAGCCGAGTGCCGATTTAGAGCACCAACAGCAGCAACGGATGTCAGGGGACCACCAGATTCAATGGCTAAAAAGCCCCAAGCCCGGGTTCTCGGGGCTGATTTTGGCCAACGAGGTTTTAGACGCCATGCCTGTGAAATGTTTTGAGTGGGCAGGCGGAGACCAGGTCTTGGAGTGGGGCGTCAGTCTTGGTTCGGGCGCGTCGGCTACCTCAGCACAAGGATCGGGTTTTTGCTGGTCCAGTCGCCCCGCTGGGCCGATGCTTCAGCAGGCCGTAATGCAGCGGCAGTCATTGGCCGAGCAGCGGGGCCTGCCCTGGGATCAGGGCTATCGCGGTGAATGGGCGCCTTGGACTGGCCCCTGGCTGCGCTCCTTGTTCGACTCACTCGATTGCGGCGCAGTCTTACTGCTGGATTATGGATTCGGACGCGCTGAACTGGATCAGCCAGGCCGATCCGATGGCACGCTTTGCGCCCACTGGCACCATCAGAGGATCGATGCGCGTGATGCGCTTTTAATGCGCATTGGGCAGCAGGATCTCACAGCCCACCTGGATTTCACACAAGTCACAACCGAGGCCCAGGCCGCCGGCTTTCGAGTCGAAGGCTTTGTGAGTCAGGGCCGGTTTTTATTGAATTGCAACATCCTGCAGATCCTGGCGCCCATGCTGCAAACCGTGACGCAGGCGGTCCAGCGGGCGCAGTTACTGCAGCAGCTCCAGATGCTGGTCTCGGAGTCGGAGATGGGAGAGGTATTTAAAGTCTTATTGCTGACAAAAGGACTTCAAGACGAAGTCCGCGCATCTTTAATTACGCCTGCTTTTGCCGAAGGCGATCGGCTGGCTAGCGTTCTGGCTGCTTAAATACGCGGGGGCTATGGAATTGATCGTAAATCGGGATGCGAACGCAATACAGCGAGCCTTGCTTTGCGGGCAGCATCCGTAACTGAATCGCCTGTTTGCTGCGCCTGGCGAACTGCGAGCGCGATTTGTTGCTGGGCTGTCTCTTGGCAAAGATGCTTTGCATAAGCAGCGAGGCGATCGATCTGCTGTTCTGAAAGAACGCCCGTGATGCGAATGCAGTCTAAAAGCTGTTGAAACCGTTCGGGCCGGCGTTGTGCATCGGCATGGCTAAGCCACTCTAAAAGCGCGGCAAGCGCATCTGAATCTTTTGGGGAAACAAGCGAACTGAAGCGCTCGGGCTGCAAGAGCTGTCGCTGTAAAAGCTCGGCCAGCTCGAGGCAGGCCCGCGGCGCCTTAAATAGCCCGGGCGGCAGTGGATCCCGGCCTGCATTTAACATCAGTAGCCCAAAGCGGCACTCTAAGGCTGCAGACTCTTTTGCCGCCTGATCGATCTGCTGCTGCGTGACTAAGCTTGGGGCGGGAAGCTTCTCGGCAAGGGACATCCATGCGCCCGTTGAAACCAGGACATCAAGCATTCGCGAGGGCTGTGATTCCATGAGCCCCTTTGCGATTTCCTGCCAGACACGCTCAGGGACAAGGGCCTGGGCTTCATGCCGCGAAACAATCTCCCGGCAGAGCGCTAACGTAGATTCTGCAATCGAAAAGTGAGGCCAGCGTGCTGCAAATCGGGCCAGCCGTAAGAGCCGAACGGGATCTTCAGAAAATGCTGGGCCAACATGACGCAAGCACTGGGCCTGCAGGTCGTGCAGGCCGCCACAGGGATCAATTAGGACACCCTCACGACTTAAGGCGATAGCATTAATCGTTAAGTCGCGTCGCATCAGGTCCTGGGTGAGGGTTACAGAGGGATCTGCCTGAAAGCTAAATCCTTTATAGCCGCTTGCCGTTTTGCGCTCAGTGCGGGCCAGCGCATATTCCTCGTGTGTGACCGGATGCAGAAATACGGGAAAGTCTTGCCCCACCGGAGTAAATCCTGCGCTGTGCATCGCTTCGGGGGTGCCGCCCACTACAACATAGTCACGGTCGCTATCCGGCAGCCCCAGAAGTGCATCACGTACTGCACCACCTACACAAAAGATCTCAATCGATGCTGGCAGTTTCGTCCGAATGGGATCAGCCTGATGTAGGGCCTCCACCAGGGGCTTGAGGCGATCTTGGACATCCTTGCGCAGTCTAGTTTCCCCTCAGGTTTTTGCGCGTCGATCTGCCAATCGGGCGCGCGGCGTTTCCGAGCCCAGATAAGTCGGCACGACCGAGTGTATGGATTGCGGGCTGGCGATACCGAGCTCTGCCGCCATTGGGCCATTGCCCACGTTGGGCACGCTGGCCGATGCTAGGTTATCGCGCGACATCAAAGGCTTGCCGGGCAGGTTTTCCATAATCCAGGCCTGCACCCATGCCGCGCCATCAGGAAGCGGAATGATCGGCCGCGGGCATCCGGCGTATACGCCTGCCCAGTGCACAAGTTCATAGAGTGTTAAAACTTCAGGCCCAACACACTCATAGTGCTTTCCTGAGGTCGCTGGATGGTCCAAGCAGTTGGCAATCGCTACAGCCAGGTCTGTTACCGCAATCGGCTGGAATCGGGCATGCGGTGTCGCCAGGGGAATGATCGGCAAGACCTTCTGCATTCGGCCAAAGAGATTCATAAATTGATCTTCCGCGCCGAATACGACCGAGGGCCGCAGAATTGTGAGCTCAAGTGATTGATTTGCGCGCAGGGCTGCCTCGCCCGCTGCCTTTGATCGCAGATACATCGAGGGCGCCTGATCGGAGGCGCCAAGCGCGCTGATGTGAATCAGCCGAGAGATTTTTCGTCGATTCATGCACCGCGCGATCCGGGCAGGAAGCTTGACATGGGCCGCATCGAAATCAGGCCCCCAAGGCCTGCCGGTCTTGCTATGAAGTACGCCGACCAGATTGATGACCGCATCCGCATTTTCCAAGGCCTCGTATAGTGAGGCCTCCTCGTTGGGGTTGGCCTCAACGATTTCAATTCGAGGAAGCGGCCAGAGCGCCCGAGCCCGCTCACGCTTACGCGTGATGATGCGTACAGATTTATTGCGCGAGATGAGTTTGGCTGCAAGGGCCCGGCCAATGAAGCCGGCGCCACCAACAATCACAACATCAGCGTGTAAAAGCGACATGAGAGGACCTTCACTGAAAAGGAGGCGTGGCGGCTAGGATGATTCTGCCGGTGCCACATCCCCGAGCAGTCGCCGAAGCGAGGGAACCGAGCCGCCATTATGAACTGCGTGGTACAGCACTGCGTTGGCCAGCACCCGTTTGACGTAGTCACGGGTCTCGGGAAAGGGAATCGATTCTGCAAAGGCGGCGCCGTCGATGCGTCGCGGCAGGGCAGCCCGCCAATTGACGGCCCGTGACGGGCCTGCGTTGTAGGCCGCTGAGGCCAGTAGCGCTGAGCCCCCAAATCGGTCTTGTAACTGGCGCATATAGGTAGTCCCCAGTTTCACATTCAGCTCCACATCCGCGAGCACCAGAGGCCGCGCGTTTCCGAGTCCAATCTCTTTGGCCAGCATTTTTCCGGTAGCCGGCATGATCTGCATCAGTCCGGTAGCACCTGCCGATGACTTGATGTCGGGTATGAATCGGGATTCCTGCCGAATCAGGCCAAGCACCCACCAAGGATCCAGCGATCGTTGTTGGGCAGCAGAAAGCACCTTATCTTTAAACGGCGTTGGATAGCGTAGTGAAAAATCATGTTCTTGCTGGGTCCGATCGGCCGCAGCGATCATGCGATCGTAGAAGCCCGCCTTACGGGCATGCTCTGCTGCACGAATAAGTTCGGCATCGCTTCGATGCCGCATGGCAGCGCCCCACTCCAGCACCGCCTCGGCCCGAAGGCCAGCGCGAACCAGTGCGTAGCTGCGCTGAATTCCAGAATCGCGATCCAGTTTTTTCTGATCTTCTGGACTCAGGGTAATGTCGGGCCGGACGGGGAGTCGGACTGAGGCGCCCAGCATCTCTTGAGCAAGCAGTCCGTAGAATCCAAAGTCATCGCGCAAGTCGCGCAATAGTTCTTCGGCCTCCGGCCGCTGCTGGGTCTGCATCAGCGCAATGGCACGCCAGTATTGCCATGTCGCTTCGCTGCGCATCGGCAGCCGCATCGCGCTGGTGATTTCTAAGAGCTTTGGCCATGCGGAGCGTCGAATTGCCTCGCGGGCAGCAGCGGCCAGCGCATCATCGGGCTGATCGCGCAGGCTTGCCCAGCCTTCGAGCATCATTGGCCAAGCATTGGCATGACTTCTGCGCCAGATGGCAGCCCCGACTGCAAAAGCACCGTAGTCAGCCTGCTCATGGCTGAGGTCTTTTTTATGTTTGAGATAAAGCGGCAGTGATGCCAGGCTATCAACCCGAGAGACTTTCAGTACGTGGCCGAGCGTCGTCTCGGTTTTTAACGGATCAGCGCCACGGACACTGGCCTCGTGCGATTTCGCATGCGCGCGCAGGACCTCCATCATGCGGTTGTGGCTCGCATCGCTGCCGCTTTGTGCCGCCCAGCGGGCACGCTGCCGGAGATAGCCGAGTGCGACCTGTTCACCTTTCGCAAGATCAGCGATCAGGGCTAGGCAGGCATCGAGCACCTCTTGGCCGACAGCAAGTGACGCGAATTCAGCCTTGCTAGATGAAGGCTCAGAAGTCAGCAGACCGAGTTTTGCCCGGGCGCATTGAATGTTCGGGCTCGTGACCTGGGCTGGTAGGGTCTCCAAGGCGGTGGCGACATCCGGCCAAAGATTTTTGGTCACCAGGGCCGCGATCCAGTCGCGCTGTGCATTTTCACGCAGCGGATGCTGAGGATGGCGGGCGAGAAACCCCTGAACATTAGAGCGAATGGTTTTTGCATCTGAGCTTGGAATGCCGATCAAGAGCTTTAGGCGCCAGTAGTCTGGCCAGGCGGCGAGCAGTTGGCCCTGGCTTTTTGCTGTCAGCCGATCGAGTTCAGCCAGCTTGCCTTTCGAAAAAGCTTCTTTTGCCGCAACAATGACTGCTGCAGGGGATTCAGCGGTTGCTGCGGGCTTTGCCGAAAGTGTCGATGGCGCCGCGAAACCAATGAGGATCATCGCTGCGCAACAAAACAAAGGGCTTCCCCTAGGCACTCGGATGGGTTTAGCGTAATTCACAGAGAGTAAATTTAACCCTGAAATGTCGAGAATCCTACTCATGCAGAAAGACCCGCTTCGCCGTCGGCTTTTAGAGCAGCGTGCGGCCCTTGCGCAGGAGGATCGGCGCGCTGCCGAAAAGGCGATCGCAGACGCGCTTTCTGCTAAGGCAGTCACGCAGGGCTGGTCGCGAATCGCGGTGTTTTTGCCGTGGCGGGGCGAGCCGGATTTGATGTCGATGTGGAAGGCCTGGCATGCCCGTGGCATGCAGCTGGCTCTGCCGGTGGTAATACGTCGGGACGCGCCGCTCATCATGCAACTTTGGCAGCCTGGCGCATCGATGGTCAGAGATGTGATGGGCCTTCAGGTGCCCGATGGCACTCAAATTCTGGACTGTGACACTTGGCTTGTACCCTGCGTGGGGATTGATCGCATCGGTGGGCGACTGGGGGCGGGAGCCGGTCTGTACGATCGAACCATCGCAGCTACGCCCACGCCATGGCCACGTTTGGTGGGGATTTGCTTTGACCACGCGCTGCACGATGAGGTGTTTTCCGAGCCCCATGACCTGCGGCTTGATGCTTGCGTGACCGAGTCAGGCTGGCGCGACTTTAAGAACCGATAAGCTTTAAATTCCGAAGAATCGCAAGTGTTGGTTCGGCCCGGTTCATAGTGTAGAAATGAAGCCCAGGCGCCCCAGCGGTCAGCAGCTGATCGCATAGATCGGTGATTACTGACTCGCCAAATGCTGCGATCGACGCCGTGTCATCGCCAAACCCGGCCAGCCGTTGACGAATCCAGCGGGGGATTTCTGCGCCACAGGCATCTGAGAATCTCGCAAGCTGGGAGAAGTTGGTGATTGGCATAATGCCCGGAATAATGGGCACATCAATACCAAGCGCATAAACATCATCAACAAATCGGAAGTAAGCATCCGAGTTGAAAAAATACTGGGTAATTGCACCATCGGCGCCCGCCCGGACTTTTTCCACAAAAAATCGCAAGTCGTCTTCAGGGCTTTTCGCCTGCGGGTGAATCTCAGGATAGGCCGCGACCTCAACATGAAATGATGACTGGGTCTGAGAACGAATAAAGCGGACCAGATCGCTGGCATGCTGAAACTCGCCGCCCTGACCGTAGCCCGAGGGCAGGTCTCCGCGCAGCGCTACGAGGCGCGAAATGTTCATCTCAGCGTAAAGATCAAGAAGTTCTCGCATCTGAGCAGCGCTCGCACCAATGCAGGAAATGTGCGGCGCAACGGACGGGAAGAACCCCAGCATCTGACGAACGGTTTCAAGAGATCCCTCGCGGGTTGACCCCCCTGCGCCGTAGGTCACCGATACATAGTCGGGACGCACGGCGCGAAGATCTTCCGCGGTCGACGCGAGCCGCTGCCGAGCCTCGAGCGTTTTCGGTGGAAAAAACTCAAGGCTCAGGCCTGGCTTTTCTGCCATTGCCTGAGCTCCGGCTAGTAGCGGTAGGTTTCGGGCTTAAACGGCCCCTCGACGGGCACGCCGATGTAGCGGGCCTGATCATCGGAGAGCGTTGTCAGTTGCGCGCCAAGTTTTTTCAGCTGAAGCCGCGCCACCTTCTCATCAAGATGTTTGGGCAGCACATAGACCTTACCGCTCTCGTAATAATCCTTGTGGGTGAAGAGCTCAATCTGCGCGATGACCTGATTGGCAAATGAGGAACTCATGACATAGCTGGGGTGGCCGGTGCCGCAGCCCAGGTTCACCAGCCGGCCCTTGGCCAGCAGAATCAAACGCTTGCCATCAGGGAAGATCACGTGATCGACTTGGGGCTTGATTTCTTCCCAGCCACAGCGCGAGAGCGCAGCAACATCAATCTCATTATCAAAATGGCCGATGTTACAAACGATGGATTGATCTTTCATTTTTGCCATGTGATCGTAGGTGATCACATTTTTATTTCCGGTGGCCGTTACAAAAATGTCAGCCTTATCGGCGGCGTACTCCATCGTGACCACACGATAGCCTTCCATCGCAGCCTGCAGCGCGCAGATGGGATCGACTTCAGTGATCCAGACCTGTGCTGAGAGAGCCCGCAGGGCCTGGGCTGAACCCTTGCCCACATCGCCATAGCCGCAGACCACCGCGACCTTACCAGCGATCATGACATCCGTAGCCCGCTTGATGGCATCGACAAGTGACTCGCGGCAGCCGTAGAGATTATCAAATTTGCTCTTGGTAACGGAGTCATTCACGTTGATCGCCCGAAACGCCAGGGTGCCCTTTGCTGACATTTCTTTTAAGCGATGCACGCCGGTGGTGGTCTCTTCAGTGACGCCGATGACTGCACGCAAGTTGCGCTCATAGAATTTTGGGTCGATCGCAAGCTGCCGCTTGATCGAGTTGAAAAGGCAGATTTCTTCTTCGCTCTTGGGGTTGGTCAGCAGCGAAGGATCCTTGGCGGCATCGGTACCAAGATGCAGCAGCAGGGTTGCATCGCCACCATCGTCCAGAATCATGTTGGTGGCCTGGCCATCGGCCCACTGAAAAATTTGGTGGGTGTAGTCCCAGTACTCGTCCAGTGATTCGCCTTTGTAGGCATAGACCGGAACGCCCGCTGCCGCGATCGCCGCTGCAGCATGGTCCTGTGTCGAATAAATGTTGCACGAGGCCCAGCGCACTTCTGCACCGAGATCCACCAGGGTCTCAATCAGCACCGCAGTCTGGATCGTCATATGCAGCGAGCCGGAAATGCGGGCGCCCTTCAGGGGCTTTTTGGCGGCGTATTCATCACGAATCGCCATCAGTCCGGGCATTTCGGTTTCGGCGATTTTAATTTCTTTGCGGCCCCAGTCAGCCAATGAGAGATCGGCCACCTTGTAGTCGGGCTGGCCACTGGAAGTAACAGGTTTTAATACAGCGCTCATCTCGCGCTCCTTTCATGGGTGTGAAGGGGTTCGCGAGCGCCGTTGTCCAGAACCTCAGCCCAAGCCTGGGAGGGCCGAAGATGGCCCCCTCGCAACGCTCCTTGAGCAGGGAGCCGAAGTGTAAATCAAAGCTTCGGCTCCGTCACCTGTTTAGAGGCCGCAGGCTGCCTTTAACGCAGCCGCCTTATCGGTGCGCTCCCAGCTGAACTCAGCCTGCTCTCGACCAAAGTGGCCGTAGGCGGCCGACTTTTCATAAATGGGACGCAACAGATCGAGCATCTGGACGATCCCTTTGGGCCGCAAGTCAAAGACCTGCTCGACAGCCTGGGCGATTTTTTCATCCGAGACCACGCCGGTACCCTCCGTTGTGACCATGACTGAAGTTGGCCGGGCAACGCCAATTGCATAGCTGACCTGAATCAAGGCTTTTTTCGCGAGCCCAGCAGCAACGATGTTTTTGGCAACGTACCGGCCAGCGTAGGCGGCTGAGCGATCCACCTTGGAGGGGTCCTTACCGGAGAACGCACCGCCGCCGTGCGGGGCCGCGCCGCCGTAAGTGTCGACAATAATTTTTCTGCCCGTCAGGCCGCAATCGCCCTGGGGGCCGCCAATGACAAAGCGGCCGGTGGGATTGACGAGGTATTTGATTTCGCCTTTGATTAATTCTTTCGGCAAGACAGGTTTGATGATTTCCTCAATGACCGCCTCGCGGAGTTTTTCCAGGCCGACCTCAGGCGCGTGCTGGGTCGACAGCACGACGGTATCGATGCTCTCAGGCTTGCCATCAACATAGCGCAGCGTGATTTGACTTTTTGCATCTGGACGCAACCAAGGCAGGCGGCCATCTCGGCGCAGCATTGATTGCCGTTCAACAAGCCGGTGGGCGTAGTAAATCGGCGCTGGCATCAGCACCGGCGTCTCATCGCAGGCATAGCCAAACATCAGGCCCTGATCGCCTGCGCCCTGATCGAGGTTGTTGTCATGGGCCTTGTCAACGCCCTGAGCGATATCCGGGCTCTGCTTGTCGTAGGCCACCAGCACAGCACAGCCTTTGTAGTCGATACCGAAGTCGGTGTTGTCGTAGCCAATGCGCTTTAAAGTGTTGCGCGCAACCTGGATGTAATCGACATTGGCCTGGGTGGTGATTTCGCCAGCCAGCACGACCAAGCCGGTATTGCAAAGGGTCTCTGCGGCAACGCGGGAGCGCGGATCCTGGGCCAAGATGGCGTCCAAGATGGCATCTGAAATCTGATCGGCAACCTTATCGGGATGGCCCTCAGAGACCGACTCCGAGGTGAAATAAAAACTTTTGGACACGATACCTCCTGGGTGATGAATCTCTAACCGCGGCGCTTCAGCGTTTTGAACCCGGCTGCAGTGAGAATCACGGGAGGCAGACGCTTTAGCGGTATTTAACGGACAACACGTACACTTCGCATTGCCCCTCGCCCCGCAAGTTGTGAATTAAATCGGCGATTCGAAGACTATAAATCAGATGATCTTGCTGTTCAAAATTCTGGCCCGCCTGCCGCTGCCAGTTCTGCGACTCCTGGGCCTGATTTTGGGCTGGCTCATGTGGGCGTCCTCACCCCGTTATCGCGACATGTCCGGCCAGTTTTGGGCACTTGCCGTGGCCAGTGGACGGCTCTCGAGAAGCGCAGATCAGCTGTCGGCGCTCAAGCGCCAGTCAATTGGCCATGCGGGTCTGCTGGCGACTGAGCTGCCGGCGATTTGGTGCGATCCGCGTCGGGCCCGCCAGGTGAAGGTGGAGGGCCTCGATGCTGTTCTGCGCGCTCTTGATGCAGGCCGCGGCGCGATTCTGTTGACCCCTCACCTTGGAGCCTTCGAGCTCTCGCCGCGGGCCTTTGCCTTGCACCGTCCCATCACTGTCCTGTATCGGCCTGCTCGGCAGCGACTGCTGCGGAATCTGATGGAGGCCCTGCGGCCGGCCCACAATTTGCTAACAGCGCCTGCGGATGCCTCGGGCGTTCGAATGCTATTGCGTGCCCTACGTCGGGGCCAAGCAATTGGCATGCTGCCTGATCAAGTGCCCGCCCAAGGCGAGGGGCTGTGGGCTTCATTTTTTGGCCGGCCTGCTTACACCATGGTCTTGCCCATTCGACTCGCTCAGACCACGGGCGCTCCTATTTTCTGGGTGATGACGGTGCGCACCCAAGCGGGCTGGACGATGACTTTCGAGCCCTGGACACCGGAATTTTCTCTGCAGTCCGCGCCGATTGATCGTGCAGTGGCCGCAATGAATCAGGCCCTTGAGTCTCAAATTGCGCGGGCTCCGGAGCAATATCTGTGGGCCTATAACCGCTACAAAATTCCCCATGGAGCCGCTTTGCCGCAAGAGGCGCTCCCCGAATGAGCGCCTGGCTCACTTGGTTGGGCCTGTGGGCCTGTCGACTGCTGGCGTTTAGCCCCGGACCGCTTCGCTATTTGCTTGCGCGAATGGCGGGCGCAGTCGCATTCGGGCTTGGCGGCAGCCGGCGCCAGGTCGCGCTGAAAAATCTGCAGCTTTGTTTTCCGCATTGGACACAAGCGCAACGCAATGCGATTGCGCGACGGCATTTCGAATTATTTGTTGTGGCTTTTATTGATTGTTTTCGCGTCTGGTTCGGCTCCTCGGATACCTTAAAACGACTGGTTAGGGTCTCAGGCGCCGAGCATCTCGAGGCGGCAAGCGCAGGGCCGGTGATTCTTTTGGCGCCGCATTTTCTTGGTCTGGAGGCAGGCGGGCTGCGGCTGCAGATGGACCATCGTTTGGTCTGTATGTATTCCAATCAGTCCAACCCAATTGTGAATGAATGGGTGTTGAGGGGCCGTAATCGCTTTAATGCGCCATTGATCCTGTCGCGGCAGGAAGGCATTGCAGCATTGGTCCGATGGATGCGTCGGGGAGTCACGGCGCACTTTTCTCCCGACTTGGATTTCGGGCCCCGCGATGCCATCTTTGCGCCGTTTTTCGGCAATCCCGCGGCCACCGTCACGAGCGTGGTGCGTTTATCGCGAGCGCTTGGCGCAACCGTAGTGCCGCTGGTGACTCGGATGATCCGACCGGGCGAATACGAGGCCCGGTTTTATCCCGGCTGGCAGCACCCCGATAATGATCAAGCACAGACGCTTGCCCAGGGCGTTGAGCAGATGAATCAGTTCATTGAAGCCCGAGTGCTTGAAGCGCCGGAGCAATATCTGTGGACCCATCGCCGTTTTAAGAGTCGGCCCCAGGGCGAGCCGCCGGTCTATGGATAATTCAATGTCATGAAACTGACCTTCACCAAAATGCAGGGTGCTGGCAATGATTTCGTAGTCATTGATGCGACTTCCATTGCGCTGAACCTCTCGGCCGCACAGTGGCAGCGGATTGCTGATCGGCGTTTTGGCATCGGTGCGGATCAGATTCTGCTGGTGCAGCCTGCCGATGGGCCGGATGTCGATTTTGTTTATCGGATTTTTAACGCCGACGGCCAAGAAGTCGAGCAGTGTGGCAATGGCGCCCGATGCTTTGCGCGCTTCGTACGAGATCGGGGCCTGACATCGAAGTCCACGATTCGTGTCCGTACCAAGTCGGGTGTGATTTCGCCAACGGTTCATGCCGACGGGTTGGTCACGGTGGATATGGGCCCACCGGGTTTTGATCCGCAGGCAATCGGATTCGATGTCTCGGGCCTTGCCCATCAGCGTGAGGGCCAGGCCGATCTTTGGCAGATGCAGCCGCCCAATGCCGATCCCTTCTGGATCACGATTGTTTCAATGGGTAACCCGCACGCGGTGCAGTGGGTCAAGCAGCTTGATGCGTATCCAGTTGCGCAAATCGGCGCCTGGTGTGAGTCCCACCCCCGATTTCGTGATCGGGTCAACGCTGGCTTTGTTGAGCAACATTCTGCGCAGCAGATTGCGATTCGTGTGTTCGAGCGTGGCGCAGGCGAGACGCTGGCCTGCGGCACCGGGGCCTGCGCAGCCGTGGTCGCGGGAATTGCGCGGGGTCTGCTTTCCCCCGCTGTGCCGATCGAGGTTCAGGCCCGGGGCGGCAGACTTAAAATTAGTTGGTCGGGCCAGGCCGCTGATCATGTCATGATGACCGGGCCCGCAGAGCCTGTTTTTGATGGAGTAATGCAACTGTGAATCCTAAAGAACCCACGCTGGGTGATCCCGCAGCATTGACCGCCGAGCAGGTGATTCAATATCTGAAGTCGCATCCTGATTTTTTTGATCAGGCCCCTCAGCTGCTGTCAGAGATTAATGTGCCCCATCCGCAGTCGGGCCAGGCGATCTCGCTCATTGAGCGTCAGGCCTCAGTGCTTCGTGACCGCATTAAATCGATGGAGTTAAAGCTTGCGGATCTGCTGCGGCACGGGCAGGAAAATGATGCAATCTTTGCATCAATGCAGCGCTGGATTCGTGGACTTTTTCTGCATCCCGATCCGGCAAGCCTGCCACGTTTTCTGGCCGACTCAATTGGAAAGATTTTTTCGGTGCCGCTGGTGGGCATCGGCCTGTGGCGGCCGGCGGCCCTGCTGGCCGGCCAAGATTGGGTCGTGAGTCCAACTGCCGACTACGTCGAGCAGATGGATGGACTTCGGGTTCCGGTCTGCGGCCCAACGGGCCTGTCTGCCGCCGTCCGGCTCCTACCCGAGGCGGGCCGTGATGCACAGTCGATCGCAGTGCTGCCGCTGCGCGTGGGCGCCGCGCCCCAGGCTTTTGGCGTGTTGGTGTTTGGCTCTCCGGACCCCAGACGATTCGCCCCCGATCTTGGCGTTGCCTTTCTTGAGCGCATCAGTGAGATCGCCAGCGCTGCGCTCTCGAAGTGCGTTGAACATAATGGCCAGGGCCAGTGAGCTGATCGAAACTTTTTTGCAGTCCTTAGCGCACGGCCGTCGCTACTCGGCCCTGACCGTGCAAGGTTATCGACGTGATCTCGATCGGCTGCTGACTGCCTTTGCGGATCGCCAGCTGGCAGAGATAAAACCCACCGAAGTGCGCACCGAGGTCGCCCGATGGCGTGCAGAGGGCCTTTCTGCGAAAAGCATCGCGCGGCGGCTCTCCGCCTGGAGAACCTTTTTTGATTGGCTGGCGCAGCAGCAGCCGATGCCAATGAATCCAGCCAAGTCGGTCCGGCCGCCGCGGGCTGCCAAGCGTCTTCCTAAGGCCCTTTCTGTCGACTGGGCGGTGCAATTTGTTGAGGGAAAGTCAGCCGACCGCAGTGCTGATGTTGTTTCGGGGGGTGGGCCCATCGGTGATCGTTTTATGCAGCTTCGTGATCAGGCGCTCACGGAGTTAATGTATTCCAGCGGCCTGCGCTTATCGGAGCTGGTGGGATTGAATTGCCAGCCTGAGGCATCGGTGGCGGCCGGCCGCAATGGCTGGATTGCGCTGGATTGCGCTGAGGTATTCGTCGTGGGCAAGGGCGGCCGATCTCGCCGTGTTCCGATCGGCGGCCCGGCGCTTGCAGCCCTGCGTGATTGGCTTGCTTATCGCCAGTCGCAGGGTGAAGTGCTTGATCATGCCCCCCTGTTCATCAACCGATCGGGCAGCCGGCTCTCGGGCCGAACGGTGCAGCGTCGCTTCGGCCAGCGGGCAAAGGCCCTAGGCATGCCCACCGCAGTCCATCCCCACATGCTGCGTCATTCATTCGCAAGCCATGTGCTGCAATCCAGTGGCGATCTGCGTGCCGTGCAAGAGTTATTGGGCCATGCCCAGATTGCGACCACACAGGTTTACACCCATTTGGATTTTCAACGGCTGGCACAGGTTTATGATGCCGCCCATCCCCGGGCTCGGCGAAAATCGTCAGCCCCATCGAAGACTTAATTTTTTGGATCGCGTATGTCCGCACCCGTTGCAGTTCAGGCCCCAGTGGCGATGATTCCCGTCACGATTCTCACCGGATTTCTCGGCGCAGGAAAGACTACGCTTTTAAAGCGCATCCTTAACGAGGCCCACGGCCAGCGAATCGCAGTGATTGAAAACGAATTCGGCCAGGAGAGCATCGATAACGAGCTGCTGTTTGGTGACACCAAGGAGCGGATTGTTGAGATGAATAACGGCTGCATTTGCTGCACGGTCCGCGGTGATTTGATTGAGATGTTGGGCCGGCTCGCCCAGCGCCGCGCAGCTGGTGAGATTCAGTTCGATCGCGTGATGATTGAGACTACTGGCCTTGCAGAGCCTGGGCCGGTCGCACAAACTTTTTTCGTAGACGACGACATTGCCGAGCGGTACATGCTGGATGCGGTGGTGACTCTGGTTGATGCGGTGCACGGTCCCGATCAACTTAGTCAGCATGCTGAGGCCCAGGCCCAAGTGGGTTTTGCAGATCGGATTTTGATTTCAAAGGCAGACCTTGTTGAGGCGGCGGCCGTCGAGGCACTGCGCAGCCGGCTCACGAAAATGAATGCGCGTGCCAGCATTCGACAGGCCCACTTCGGCGAGGTCCCCATCTCAGAAATTTTTGATATCCGAGGATTCAACCTCAATGCAGTGCTCGAGATCGATCCAGAATTTCTTGATACCGAGGCCAGCCACAGTCACATCGATGATGTGCACTCGTTTGTTTTTAAATCAGACCGGCCATTCGACTCGGGCCGATTTGAGGGTTTTATGGGCGCGGTCTCTCAGGCCTATGGTCCGCAGCTGCTGCGCTATAAAGGCGTGCTGCACATTAAGGGCAGTGACCACCAAATGGTCTTTCAGGGTGTCCACATGCTGATGGGCGGCGACGTGGGGCGTCCCTGGCAGGCAGGGGAGAAGCGCCAGTCCAAGATGGTGTTCATCGGCAGGAAACTGCCGCGGGATACAATCGTTAAAGGCTTAGAGCAGTGCCTAGTTTAAGCCGCAAAAGATCGTTGGGCAGTTCGGGACAAATGTGGGGTTTGGGGAAGGAAGTCTGAGGGTATGGCCACTGTTACAAGCAAAGTAATTGCCTCTGAGAAAGAGCTGCTCGCGCAGTCTGCAGATGACTACATGAGTCCGGCGCAGCTGGATTTTTTTCGTCGCAAGCTAAAAGCGCTGGAGTCCGAATTACGGGCCAATGCTGGTGAGACCACAGAGCATTTGCGCGAGACCGTACTGGTGCCAGATCCTGCTGACCGTGCAACCATTGAGGAAGAGCACGCCCTGGAGCTGCGTACCCGTGATCGTGAGCGTAAGCTGATCAAAAAAGTCCAGCAGGCTCTGATGCGAATTGAGTCGGGTGAGTATGGCTACTGCGAGGAAACGGGCGAGCCCATCGGCTTAAAGCGACTGCTGGCACGGCCCACTGCGACCCTCTCCATCGAGGCCCAGCAGCGCCGAGAACTTCGCCAGCGCCAATTCGGCGATTAGGCTTAAGAGTCGTCGGAGTCCTCCTCGGTGATTTCGGCCAGTGCGGCCGCGCTCATCAGTAGCACCACCACAACGCAATAAATCGTCTCTGCGAGTGCCCAGCGCACCACCAGCGGCGCGGTCCAGCCCACGCCTTTGAGCAGCCGGCTGATGATCAAAACAGCAAACGCTGCCATCCATAGGCCCCAGGCGGGCTCGGGCAGCAAGCCGAAAAAGACCATCGGTGAGGCACCAATGAGCAGGCACACAACACGCGCACTGCCCTTGGCCGGACCCAGGATGCTTATGGGGTGGGCGCGGGAAGCCAGCACCGCGCAGCGTGCCCAGGTGGTGCTGCAGATCAGAATGATGGCGCTCCAGGCATGGTCAATTTCCGAGACCGCCTCGAGCTTAATTAACAAGAGCAGGGCCAGTGCAAGGCCAGATGGGCCGGTCAATGGGGGCTGCTGCAGTCCTGCGGCGGGCCTCGGCATTGCGGCGGCAAGGCCGATACATAGGCTCATCAAGAGCGCGATTCGCGAGGGCAGCAGCATGCTGGCGACCAGAAAGACGATTGCCGTGATCAGCCCAACCAGTAGGCCGCCAAACCCAAGCG
Organism: Betaproteobacteria bacterium; assembly: GCA_018969705.1. Lineage (GTDB taxonomy): Bacteria > Pseudomonadota > Gammaproteobacteria > Burkholderiales > Burkholderiaceae_A > Lacustribacter. The sequence goes on along the minus strand of JAGWXV010000001.1, from coordinate 58,144 downwards.
CAACCCGGGTCATGGAGGGGTCGGGCATTGCAGACGATGCGAAGGTGCGTAGCGGCCAGGGCCCAAAGCGCATGATCGCAGTAAATAGTTTTTTCAAGTCTCTGCAGCCTGCTTACAATGCGTTGAAGTGTAGAACATTCTTCTGACCCGCCGGATATGAAACAAGCTGCTTCATCGTCAACCCCCCCGCCCGATGCGGATGTGAAAGCCGCAGTCCTTGCTGAGGCCCTGCCCTATATCCGTCGCTTTCATGGCAAGACGGTGGTGATCAAATATGGCGGCAACGCCATGACCGACGACCATCTCAAGCAGAGCTTTGCAAGGGACATTATTTTGTTGCGCTTAGTCGGCATCCTGCCAGTCGTCGTGCACGGTGGCGGACCCCAGATTGAATCCTTGCTCTCGAAGGTGGGTAAAAAAGGCGAATTCATTCAGGGCATGCGGGTTACGGATAACGAAACCATGGATATCGTTGAGATGGTGTTGGCGGGCCAGGTTAATAAAGAAATCGTTGAACAGATTAATCACGCAGGCGGCAAGGCCGTGGGCCTCACAGGTCAAGATGGCGGCCTGATTCGCGCCCGAAAAATGATGGTGAAGGCGGATCCTGACTCGCAGGAGGTTTTAGACCTTGGCCATGTGGGTGAGATCGAGTCGGTGGATCCCGCCATTATTCATTCATTACTGGCCAGCGGATTTGTCCCGGTGATTGCACCGATTGGCTCAGGCCGCGAGGGCGAGACTTACAACATCAATGCGGATCTCGTGGCGGGCAAAATTGCTGAGATCCTGAAGGCCGAAAAATTAATTCTGATGACCAATACCCCTGGCGTCTTAGATAAGAACGGCCGTCTATTGACGGGGCTAAGTGCCCGTGAAATTGACGCATTGTTTGCAGACGGCACGATCTCGGGAGGCATGCTGCCCAAGATCTCCTCTGCCCTGGAGGCGGCCCGTAGCGGCGTGCATTCCGTTCATATCGTGGATGGCCGCGTGCCGCATTGCCTGCTGTTAGAGATTCTGACCAACGAAGGCGTTGGCACCATGATTCGCTCCCACTGAGGCCCGGGTGGCACGGCCGTTATGGCTGATTGATCTCGATAACACCCTGTACGACGCCTCATGGCGGGTCATGGGTGAGATCAACCGCAGAATGACGGCCTTTATGGCCGATCGACTGCGGCTGTCTGAACAGCAGGCCAGCCATCTGCGAGAGCGCTACTGGCGCCGTTATGGGGCAACACTGCTGGGCTTGATGCGTCATCATGAGATCAATCCCTATGAGTTTCTCTACCAGACTCATCCCCATCACGACCTACATCATTTTGTTCCTGCGTCTCGCGGCGCCCGTTATCGGGTCAGTAGGCTCGCAGGCGAGCGTTGGCTGCTGACTAACGCCTCGCGTCGATATGCGCTGAAACTGCTTCAGCTGCTGGGTTTGAAGCGGTGCTTTGACCGTGTGATTGCTATCGAGGACATGAAGATTTCAGGCCGCTTTCGGCCCAAGCCCTCGATGCTGCTGATGCGTCGACTCCTTCGGCAGTCGGGCCGGCCAGCAGGCCGCATTCGCCTGATCGACGATCATGATGAAAATCTCCAGGCGGCCCACCGACTTGGAATGCGCACAGCGAGAGTGCTGGCCTCAAAGACCGTCCGGATGCAGGCGCGAGACTCGGGCCGACCCTTAGCGGCCCGGCGCCCAAGTTATGTCCGGCTTCAAGTACACTGTCTCCGATCCCTGATCAGAGCCCAGCACTTTCGTTAACGCATCGCCAAGCTTATGCAGCCGGCAACCCAGCAGCCCGAATCATCAATAGCATCGACACGGAAACGTCCGAAGCCAGGGGAGCGGCGTTTGCAGATTCTGCAGACCATCGCATCGATGCTGCAAGAAGGCGCGGCGGAAAAAGTAACCACTGCCGCACTTGCAGCCAAACTCTCTCTATCCGAGGCGGCCCTATATCGGCACTTTGCCAGTAAGGCCCAGATGTTCGAAGGCCTATTGGATTTCATTGAAGAGACCATTTTTTCGCTGATCAATCAGATTGAATCTCGGCCCGGCGCGCCAGCGGCACGGGCCAGAGAAATTGTCCTGATGCTGTTGGGATTTGCGGAAAAAAATCCAGGCATGACCCGCGTGCTGATCGGGGATGCCATCGTGAATGAAGACAGCCGTTTACAAGCCCGCGTGAATCAGCTCTTAGAGCGTGTCGAGGCTTCAATTCGGCAGTGCCTGCGGCTTCAGCGCGCAGAGTCCGAGGCGGCTCAGCTGGCCCCCGATTTGGCGCTGCAGTCGGCAATGGCAATGGCCTTCGTGCAGGGCCGCTGGCTGCAGTTTGCAAAGACTGGATTTCGCAAGCGGCCGTCGGATTCGGCTGACGCTGCCGTTAAATTTATTTTTCCCTAATCACGGCCTGCGGCCGCTTTGGCCCTTTCGGATTGACAGACAGGGCACGCGGGATTTCTGGAGATGCGGACCTGCTGCCAGCTCGCGGTTTTCATATCGACGAGCGTAAGCGTCTGGGCTGCTGATGGCAGAGAAGAGCCTGGATGCCGACTCCGCACGATTAATTTAATGGCTTCGGCGGCCTGAAGGCAGCCCATGGCGCCCACCAATGGCGAGAGCACACCATAGGCACCGCAGGCATGCGCAACAGGCTCGGTCTGGGGGTCAAATACGCAGGCATAGCAGGCTTGATCAGACTGCCTGGGATCGATGCACATCAACTGACCCGACCATTCAATTGCGGCTGCACTGACCAGCGGCTTTCGGTTGGCAACGCAGCGGGCATTAATGAGCTGTCGAGTCGACCACTGATCTGTGCAATCCAGCACCACATCGGCAAGCGGAATTGCTGCATCGAGAAGCGATGCATCGATAAATCGGGGTTCGGCAATCACTTCAGTTTCGGGACTGGTGCGCCCGAGCGCGGCGGCCCCAGCGGCCACTTTGAATTGGCCGATATCGGCAGGCCCAAACAGGGTCTGCCGCGCAAGGTTGGTGGCATCCACCTTGTCACCATCAAACCAGTGCAGCCTGCCGATTCCGCTTGCCGAGAGATATAAGGCGGCGGGGCAGCCCAGGCCACCTGCGCCAATCAGAAGAACGCGTGCTGCCTGGAGCGCAGCGACACCTTCGTCATCGATGCCATCGAGTAGTGCATGGCGGCTATGACGAAGGGCTGCGTGATCAGCCACTCTCGGGCCGGGCCGATGTCGCTACTGGCCTACCCTTGAGATGATTCACGGCCTGCTGAAGCTGATAGTCATCGGGGCTACCGAATTCAATCGGCTTGGCATCACGCGCGGCCTGATCGGCACCGTTGCGCTGTTCGGGTTTTTGTGCGGCGGGCTTTTGCTTGTCGTTATCACCGCCTTTGCTCGGCGCCTCGCGGCCCGACAGATGACGATTGAGATCCGCCTCGCGGATGCGCAGCCGATCCACAATCGCACCATCTGCAGTCTCTTCTACCCAGAAATCAGGGCTGATGCCCTTGGCCTGAATGGACTGGCCCTTGGGCGTGTAGTAGCGGGCTGTTGTTAGTTTGATCGCGGTGTTACTGGTCAGCGGCAAAATGGTCTGCACAGAGCCCTTGCCGAAGGTCTGGGTGCCGAGAATTTTCGCGCGCTGATGGTCTTGAAGAGCACCGGCCACAATTTCAGAGGCCGAGGCCGAGCCGCTATTGACCAAGACCACCATTGGAACGGTTTTTGATTGTGGCGACAGTTTTGCCAGCGGGTCTTCTCGACTCGAGCGCTGATAGTCGCCCGCAGCGGCAAAGTATTTACGCTTGGAATCGTCCTGGCGGCCATCGGTCGATACCACTAAAACTTTTTCGGGAAGAAACGCGGCCGAGACCCCAATGGCACCATTCAATAGGCCGCCGGGATCATTGCGAAGATCCAGCACCAGGGCTTTCATGGGGCCCTGCTGGGCCAATTGATTGAAGTGTTTCACCAGGTTTTCAACCGTGTGTTCCTGGAATTGGGTGATACGGATGTAGCCGTACCCAGGCTCAAGCATCTTGGAGCGCACACTTTGAATCTGAATCACATCACGAACAATCGTAAAGACCAGCGGCCGATTCTCGCCCTTGCGATTGATGGTTAGCGTGACGGAGGTCTTTGGCTTACCGCGCATCAGCTTGACTGCATCGTTGAGCGGCAGCCCTTTAGTGGCTTTCTCATCGATACGAATAATCAAATCACCAGCCTTCACGCCGGCACGCTCTGCTGGCGTACCCTCAATCGGAGAGATCACCCGAACAAAGCCATCCTCAGTGCCGACTTCGAGGCCTAAGCCACCAAATTCACCCTGGGTGCCTACCTGTAACTCTTTAAACGCATCTGCATCCAGGTAGGCAGAGTGGGGATCGAGGCCCGTGAGCATGCCGCTGATGGCCTGGGTAATTAGTTTTTTATCCTCAACTGACTCAACATAATTTGCTTTGATGGCGCCATAGACATCAGCGAACTGTCGGAGCTCTTCAATGGGCAGTGATGCACGCGGCTCGCGCTGGGCGACCGCCTGAAATCCCATGCTGAACAGCACGCCACTGATCAGCCCTGCGGAGACCCACCCAACAATTTGAAGCTTTCTGGACATAACGGCTCTCTGGCCCGTATCGGGCAAAAATGACGGCAGCATTAGGCTACCGCAAGGCTGAAAAGTTTAGGCGGTTTTTGCCTTACCCTGATTGGCCACCGCCGTCAGGGCCGCCTCGATGGCCGCCGGATCGGCCAGGTAGCGCCGGCCAATAAAGTTCAGCTGTGCATCCAGCTCGACCACCAGAGGCTGGGCCGTGGGAATATTTAGCGCCAAAACATCGGCCTCTGACATCTGCTCCAGGTATTTCAGGAGGGCCCGAATCGAATTGCCATGGGCCGCAATGATTACCCGCTCCCCGGCGCGTACGCGCGGCGCAATTACCGACTCCCAGACGGGAATGACGCGGTCAATAGTGTCTTTGAGGCATTCGGTGGCGGGCAAAAGGGTCGGATCAATGGCCGCATACCGCGGATCGCGTCCTGGCCAGAATTCATGGCTCGGCTGCAGGGCATCGGGCCTTACATCGTAGGCCCGCCGCCACTGCAAGACCTGCGCTTCCCCGTAGCGGGCCGCCGTTTCGGCTTTATTCAGGCCGGTGAGCGCACCGTAGTGGCGTTCATTTAAGCGCCACTCGTTGTGCACGGGAATCCACATCTGATCCAGCGCGTCCAGCGTGATCCAGAGGGTTCGAATGGCGCGCTTGAGTACCGAGGTGTAGGCGCGATCAAAGCAAAACCCCTTGGATTTTAGGAGTTCACCCGCCTGACGGGCCTCGCTTCGGCCCTGCTCGGTGAGGTCAACATCGACCCAGCCGGTAAAGCGGTTTTCAAGATTCCATTGGCTCTGGCCATGCCGCAGCAATACGATCGAAAAAGTCTTGCCCATGGGCCGCATTCTATAATTTCCGCCTATCACGTCCGAATTGCGGACAAGGAGCAGCCGTGCAGTTTTTTATTGACAACATTATTTTGATCATTGCGGCCTTTCTCAGCGGCGCGCTGCTGGTCTGGCCAATGGCAACCCGTGGCTCAGGCGCGCGCATCGTCAATACGCTGGGCGCCACGCAGATGCTTAATTCACAAAATGCCCTGCTCATTGATATTCGTGAGGCAGCAGAGATTGCAAAAGGCACGGCCCCCCAGGCCCTGCACATTCCGCTGAGCGGCCTGGCCGCACAAATCGATGACATCAAAAAACGCATTCAGCAGGGCAAGGGCCAGGCGCCCGTGATTCTGATGTGTCAGAGCGGCTGGCGTGGATCCAAGGCTGGTCGCCAGCTGAGAAAGGCCGGTGTCGAGGCGGTCTTCAATTTAGAGGGCGGCTTTGATGCCTGGCAGCAGGCCGGCCTGCCCGTAACTAAGCGGAGCTAAGCAAGATGGCCAAGGTCGTCATGTACAGCACGGCAGTCTGCCCCTATTGCCAACGCGCCGAGATGCTGCTGAAACAGCGGGGCGTATCCGAGATTGAAAAGATTCGGATTGATCTTGATTCCGCCCAGCGCGATCAGATGATTGCGAAGACCGGCCGAAGGACTGTGCCGCAGATTTTTATTGGTGACCGGCATGTTGGCGGTTTTGATGATCTCGCGGCGCTTGATCGCGAGGGCGGGCTTATGCCCCTATTAGCGGATTAATCCGCAGAAAGAGTCTTGGATGACCCAGCCCAACAGTGCGGCCGAGCAGGCTGCAGCCGGCCCGCAGTTTAATCTTCAGCGCATTTATCTCAAGGATGTCTCCCTCGAGATCCCTGATGCACCGGCGGTTTTCATTGATCAGGCGGAACCCCGGCTTGAATTTCAAATTGACACCCAGGAAAAAACCCTTCAGTCCGGACTTTTTGAGATCGGTGTCCGATGCACAGTGACCTGCCGTCTCGGCGATAAAGTGGGGTTTCTGGTCGAAGCGACCCAGGCCGGAATTTTTGAAATTCTCGGTGTTGCCGATGATCAGCTGGCGTTACTAAAAGGCATCTCTTGCCCGAGCATTCTGTATCCCTACCTTCGCTCTAATATTGCCGACGTCATTCAGCGTGCGAGCTTTCCGCCGGTCCATTTGGCGGAACTGAATTGGGAAGCCTTCTATCAGCAGCGTCGTGCCCAATCAGCGGCCCAGCCGCAAGCCTCTGATAGCGGCCTGATTCTGCCGACGCAGTAGGCATGCCCGGGCCCGAGCTCACGTTGCCGACGCTGGTGATCGGCGCGGGCGCCTGGGGCACCGCGGTTGCAGTTCAATTCGCTGCGCGCGCGCAGCAGGGCTGCGTCAATCTCTGGGCCCGCGATGCGCAATTGATTCAGGCCCTTCAGCACGACCATGAAAATCGCAGATATCTGCCTGGCGTTCGTCTGCCGAGTCAGCTGGGCCTATCGGCTGACCTTGGACAGGCAGTTCGCACTTGGCGGCTACAGGCCCAGGCCCATCGGCAGGACTATCCGCAGCAAGCCCTTCATGGGCTGGTGATTCTCGCAACACCGGTGTCGGGCCTGGAAGAGGCTGCGACACGTGTGATGCAGAAGCTCGGCCCCCCCAAGGCCGGCGAGGCAATGGTCTGGCTTGCGAAGGGGCTCGCTTTGCGCGATGCCACGCAGGCGCAGACGGCTACTTTGAGCTGGCCGCACGAGATTGTTCACGCAGGCTGCCCAGGCTGGCCAGCCGCCGCACTCTCCGGGCCCAGCTTTGCCCAGGAGGTCGCAAGGGGCCTTCCCGCCGCGCTCTCGGTAGCGAGTCAGCAGTTGGAGTGGGCCCGCGCCATTGCACAGTCTTGTCATGGCGGCGGCCTGCGGCTTTATCCCACCGATGACTTAATTGGTGTTGAGCTCGGCGGCGCCATGAAAAATGTTTTGGCGATTGCCGCAGGCGTCTGCGATGGGTTGGCGTTGGGGGCCAATGCCCGCGCTGCATTGCTCACGCGCGGACTCGCTGAGATGTCGCGATTGGGCCTTGCCATCGGCGCGCGGCCCCAGACCTTCATGGGCCTGGCATGCCTGGGTGATCTTTTGTTAACCGCCACGGGCGATTTATCTCGCAATCGTCGTGTGGGTCTTGCACTTGCGCGTGGGGAATCCATTACGCAGATCGTGCAGCAGCTCGGGCATGTCGCTGAGGGCGTGAGCTCTGCGCCGGCCTTGCTGGCGTTAGCCGAGCGGTCAGGTGTTGAAGTGCCGATTACTGCGGGCGTCTGCAAACTCATCACGGGCCATTGGACCGCCCAGCAGGCCATCGCTGCCTTAATGGATCGGAATATGCGCGATGAATTCGAGGGTTAAGTCGGTCACTGTTTTCTGCGGGGCCCGAAGCGGCACGGATGCCCGCTGGGAGCAGCTCGCCCGCGAGGTGGGCGCGGGCCTCGCGCAGCGAGGAATCAGCCTGGTATTTGGCGGCGGACGTAATGGCTTGATGGGGGCGGTTGCTCAAGCAGCCATCGATGGGGGTGCAAAGACAACCGGCGTGATTCCCGAGAGCCTGCTGTCGATTGAGCCTGCTAAAGATGGCCTCACCGAGCTCTTCATTGTGGATTCGATGCATACGCGTAAGTTCATGATGTCGGAGCGTGCCGATGCGTTTCTGGTGCTGCCCGGCGGCATTGGCACCCTTGAAGAATTTTTCGAGACCTGGACCTGGCGACAACTCGGACTGCATGCAAAGCCCATCGTGCTACTCAACGCGTTTGATTACTACACGCCGCTACTGGAGTTCTTAGCAGCAGGGGTCCAGGCAGGATTTATTCGTGCCGAAAATCGTGATCACATCCGCGTAGCCAACACTGTTGCGGAGGCGTTCACCCTATTGAGCGGCTCGAATTAAATTGCGCCATCAAAATCAAGCTGCCGCCAGGCCTCATAGACGCTGATTGCGACCGCATTAGAGAGGTTTAGGCTTCGGTTATCCGGCCGCATTGGAATTCTCAGCCGCTGCGCAGATGAAAATTCCTGGAGCAGATCACCAAGGCCTTTCGTTTCGGATCCGAAGACCAGCCAGTCGTTTTCAAAAAACTGATGATCGAAAAGTGATTGCTGACCCTTTGTTGTGATTGCAAACATTCGATTTAGCGCCGGTGATGTTGTTTCAAGAAAATGCTGCCACGAGGAATGGACATGAAATGATGTCCGTTCGCGATAGTCCAGGCCCGCACGCCGCATTTTGCTGTCATCGATTGGAAATCCGAGCGGCTCCACTAAGTACAGCCGAACGCCGGTGTTTGCGCAGAGGCGGATGATGTTGCCAGTATTTGGCGGTATCTCTGGTGCCACGAGCACGATGTTGAGCATGGCTTGGCTTAGGGTTTCAACACGAGGCACGGTGGGCCTACGCGCGCAATAACGGCGGCACCGATTACCTGGCCGCCGCAGCAATGAATTGCGCGAATGGCTTCGCGTAGGGTGCTGCCACTGGTCATGATGTCATCAAGAAGTATCACACGCTGATGGGCGACTGCGTGATTGGCCCGAAAACTCTCCGACAAATTTTCGCGACGAGCAGCCCGGCTGAGCGCTGCCTGTCGCGGAGTACTTCTGATTTTTTCAAGCCAACGTTCGCGCATTGATATTCCCCAGTGACGGGCCGCCATGCGGGCAATGATGGAGGATTGGTTATAGCCGCGTCGGGCAAGCCGGCGTCGGGAGAGTGGGATCGGAACCGCCACAGGCGCAGGCCCCATCCAGGGCCGAGGCAACGCGCCGAGTTGCCGTCCAAGTAAGGCCGCAATCGGCCAGACACCGTGATATTTCGATTGATAGATTAATTCTGTGAGCGGTCCGCCATAGACCTCACGCCAGAGAATCGGTATTCGGCTGCCTTCAACGCTCAAGGTGCTGACGCCCCAGGGAGTTTGGGCGATGCGATGGGCGCAGCTTTTGCAGAGCTCCTCACCCTGGGCATATGTTGCGCAGAGCCGGCATGGCGCGTGTAGTGCGCGACGCAAAAGCTGCCGCAGGCCTGAAAAACAAGGGGTTTCAAACACCGCTTGACTATACTGAGCCGGTGCAAAAAGATCCCCTCATCCGGCCGGTCGATCCCCGCAGCGTGCGGCTGCAGCTGCAGCGGCGATCGACCGCAGAGGTGCAGCGGCACCCGTTTTGGCAGCAGGCGCAGGCCCGACTTTCAGACCGCTTTTCGTATATCCGCCCGCCGTCCGGGGCCCGCTTTGACCACGGCATTGAAATGTTGGGCCAGCCGGTAAATCTCGAGCAAGGCTCCCAGCAGCTGATCTGGTCGGTGGGCCTTCTCGCCTACTTGTCCGATCTTCGGGCCACGCTCGGCTTTTGGTCCAGCCGACTGGCACCTTCGGGCCTTCTGATGTTTGTGACTTTTGGTCCTGACACGTTACGCGGTCTGGCGATGGCCCTCGGCGATACGGCGCAGTCACAGCATGTCCCGTCCCACCCTGACATGCACGATATCGGAGATGCCCTGGTCAGCCTGGGCATGAGTGACCCGGTCATGGATGCGGAATGGCTGGAATTCACCTATTCCACAGCCGAGTCGGCCTTGGCCGACATCCGTGCGCTCGGTGGTAACCCACTGACGGGCAGGCCTGCGGGCCTGTCGGGCAGGGCCTGGCGGGGCGGGGTCCTGCAGGCCCTGGAGGCCCTCAGGCACGCAGGACTGATTCGATTAAGCGTCGAGTGCATCTTCGGCCATGCCTGGGCCAGGGATTTGCAATCGCCGCGAAAGTTAGACGATCCGGGCCAGGAGCGGCCGATTGTCTGGGCACCTAAAAATCACAGAGATCCTTAGCCCGTCTATAATCCGCTGGACTTAGTCATCAGGCTTAAGCAGTTGGGGGAGAGGCATGGAGGCTTTGTCGAAGTCTTGGGTGTTGCGGCGCAATTGCGCCCTTTCACCTCGACAGTTGGCTGTGGCATTTTGCTTAATTGGCGCCACGTCGCTGCTGATCGCTACCGCCTGGGCAGTTACGGGCGCTTGGATCGTTCTCCCCTTCGCAGCCATTGAGTTGCTGGTGCTCGCAGTTGCATTTTTGGCCTATGCCCGACATGCGCGAGACCAGGAGCGGATCACGCTTGCGCAAGACTCTGTGCAGGTTGAGGTACTGCTCGGGGAGTCGCTTCGGCGAGTAGAGTTGCCGCGGGCATGGCTGCGCTGCAGGATGGAAGAGTCGTCAAAGGGGCTGGTCCGACTGGATAGCCCGAGCGGCGGAGTTGAGATTGGGCGGTTTGTGAGCCGCGCCGATAGGCAGCAGTTTTTTGAAGAGTTTCGATTGGCACTGGCGGTTTAAAGCAATCCCAGTGCACGGTAAGAAGAATAGTTGAGACGGGGAGAAGCGGCACATGGATGGACGTTACAACCTACAGACACCAGCAACAGGAATCGCATCTGATATCTACACGATGCACACCGTTTTGCTGTGGGTCTGTCTTGTTATTTTTGTGGCGGTGTTTGCCGTCATGTTTTATTCAATCTACGCCCACCGCAAATCCAAAGGCCATAAAGCGGCAGATTTTCATGAGAGCACGGCCGTTGAGATTGCCTGGACCATTGTCCCGTTCTTGATCGTGGTGGTGATTGGCATCTATGCCACGCCCGTGGTGATTGCCCAGAAAAACACAGCCGATGCGGACATCACAATTAAAGCCACTGGCATGCAGTGGAAATGGGGCTACGACTATCTCAAAGGCGAGGGCCAAGGCATCTCGTTTGTGTCGGGACTGTCCACGCCGCGTGATCAGATCCTGGGCCTGGCCCCTAAGGGTGAGCACTATCTATCGGAGGTCGATAACCCAATGGTGGTTCCCGTGGGCAAAAAGATTCGTATGGTGATCACCGCCAACGATGTGATTCATGCCTGGATGGTGCCGGCTTTTGGTGTAAAGCAAGATGCGATCCCAGGCTTTGTCCGCGACACCTGGTTTAAGGCAGAAAAAGAAGGCACCTATCGCGGCCATTGCGCTGAGCTCTGCGGCAAAGACCACGCCTTTATGCCGATTGTGGTGAAGGTCGTCTCGGCCGAGGAATATGCCAAGTGGATTGCCGCCCAGCCTAAGCCCGCCCTCGTAAAGACTGCTGCCGTGGCAGCGCCTATTCAAAAATAAACCGCAGACCGCCCGATCAAGGAGAACTCAATGAGCGCAGTACTTGGACCTCAGCATGGAATTGCTGGTCACGATGACCATGCCCATGATCATCCGCACGGCTGGCGGCGCTGGCTGTTTGCAACAAACCACAAGGACATCGGCACGATGTACCTCTGGTTCAGTTTTGCAATGCTGTTTGTCGGCGGCTTTCTGGCCCTCGGCATCCGTGCTGAACTCTTCAAGCCCGGCCTGCAGATTCTGAATCCAGAACTCTTTAACCAGTTCACCACGATGCACGGCCTGATCATGGTGTTCGGCGCCATCATGCCGGCCTTTGTTGGCTTTGCGAACTGGATGATTCCGCTGCAGATTGGCGCGAGCGACATGGCCTTTGCGCGGATGAATAACCTGAGCTTCTGGCTGCTGATCCCGGCTGCCCTGCTGCTGGTGAGCTCATTTTTTGTACCGGGCGGTGCAACCGCAGCCGGCTGGACACTGTATGCGCCACTTTCTACCCAGATGGGTGTTGGCATGGACATGGCGATTTTCGCCGTCCACATTCTCGGCGCGAGCTCCATCATGGGCTCGATCAACATCATCACGACGATCCTGAACATGCGCGCACCTGGCATGACCCTCATGAAGATGCCAATGTTTGTGTGGACCTGGCTGATTACGGCCTATTTGTTGATTGCAGTGATGCCAGTGCTGGCAGGCGCCATCACCATGATGCTGACTGATCGCCACTTTGGCACCAGCTTCTTTAATGCGGCAGGCGGCGGTGACCCTGTGATGTACCAGCACATCTTCTGGTTTTTTGGCCACCCCGAGGTCTACATCATGATTCTTCCGGCCTTCGGAATCGTGTCGGAAATCATTCCGACATTCTCCCGCAAGCGCCTGTTTGGCTATAGCTCCATGGTCTACGCGACTGCATCAATTGCGATTCTGTCGTTTGTGGTCTGGGCCCACCATATGTTCACCACGGGCATGCCGGTGGCCGGCCAGCTTTTCTTTATGTACGCCACCATGCTGATTGCAGTGCCAACGGGCGTGAAGATTTTCAATTGGTTGGCGACCATGTGGCGCGGGTCGATGACCTTTGAGACTCCAATGCTCTTTGCGATTGGCTTTATCTTTGTGTTCACCATGGGCGGCCTGACCGGCATCATCCTTTCTGTGGCGCCGCTTGATATTCAACTGCACGACACCTATTACGTGGTGGCCCACTTCCACTACGTGCTGGTGGCCGGATCGCTCTTCGCGCTCTTCGCAGGCTTGTATTACTGGCTGCCAAAATGGACAGGCCACATGTATGACGAGACCCTGGGAAAGTGGCACTTCTGGATGTCGATGGTCTTTTTCAATGTCACCTTCTTCCCCATGCACTTCTTGGGCCTTGCCGGTATGCCGCGTCGGTACGCCGACTACAACATGCAGTTCGCAGACTTCAATGCCTTGGCCTCGGTAGGCGCATTTGGCTTCGGACTCACCCAGCTGCTGCTGCTTTACATCATCATCAAATGCATCAAGGGTGGCCCAAAGTCAGCGGACAACACCTGGGAGAGCGATCAGGGTGGCCTGGAGTGGACGGTGCCGTCGCCAGCGCCCTTCCACACCTTTGAGACACCTCCGGCATTCAAAGGCCAGAGCCACTAAGGCTGTGCTGAACGTGGCCCAAGAGCAGCGCTCAAATCTGCGGCTTGCCCTGATCCTTGCATCAGTGGCGGCCACGTTCTTTGCAGGCATCGTGGCGAAGTATTTCCTCTTTCCGGTATGAGTCAGAAGCCCGAATCCAGGCCAACGCCGGATGCGCCAGCCAAGCCCACTGCGGAGAACAGCCGCATGATGGGTAAGCTCTTGATGGTGGCAATTCTGATGTTTGGTTTTGGGTTTGCGTTGGTGCCGTTTTACGAAAAGATCTGTGAAATTACGGGCATCAATGTCTTAGCCAGAAAAGACAAGCTTAATTACGCCGAGGCCCGGGAGTTCGCCCGCAACACTCAGGTGGATACCAGTCGCAGCATCACGATTGAGTTTGATGCCAACGTCCAGGGCTCAATGTTGTTTAAGCCGAAGGTGGCCTACATGAAGGTCCATCCGGGTGAGCTGGCCACCGTTACCTACGAAATCATCAACGTAACCAGCCATGATCTCGTGGGCCAGGCAATTCCAAGTTATGCCCCCCGACACTCGGCAAGCCACTTCAAAAAGCTTGAGTGTTTTTGTTTCGAGCAGCAGGCCCTCAAAGGCAGTCAGAAACGTGAATTCCCGGTGGTCTTTGTGATTGATCCGAAACTGCCGACTGATATTGGCACGATTACCCTGAGCTATACATTTTTTGAAGTTGCCGGTTTGAAGTCCGCCATAGGGCCGGGCCCGATCGTGGCGCAGCCCAGCAAGACTGGGGGCTGAGCGGTTGAATGATTTAAAGCAGGCGTCTGCCCGTAGCAGCAGTTTTCTGCAGACGCTTGGCGCAGTGCTGTGGTCGTTTTTCGGGGTCCGAAAGGGCCGTGATCACGAGCGCGATATGGCCAGTCTAAATCCGGTGCATGTCATCATCACCGGCGTGTTAGCGGGTGCCTTGTTTGTGGTGTCGTTGGTCGTGCTGGTCCGGTTCATTTTGGGCTAATCGGTCCGTACCGCAGGATGTTCGAAGATTGGAATGCGTTTGTTTAGTGACAGATTCGTTTAAAGAAAGAACTTGAAAGGGAGATCGATGAGTTCAACAAGCCACGCACCATACTATTTTGTGCCCGCGCCCAGTAAGTGGCCGGCCGTCGGATCGATCGCCATGATTCTGACCCTGTTTGGCGCAGTCGGCACGATCAATGGCCAGGCCTATGGCCCCTGGACGCTGCTGGCTGGCTTCGTAGTCTTGATCTACATGTTCTTTGGCTGGTTTGGTACTGTCATTGCGGAGTCCGAGTCCGGCCAGTACAACAGCCGGGTAGATGCGAGCTTTCGCTGGAGCATGAGCTGGTTCATCTTCTCTGAAGTTATGTTTTTCGCAGCATTTTTTGGGGCCCTGTTTTATGCCCGGGTGATCTCAATGCCCTGGCTGGGTGATCTAGACCACAAGTCATTTCTTTGGCCGGACTTTCTCGCCCAGTGGGGCAAGGGCAGCGGCCCAGCAGGTCTGATTGAAGAATACAAAACCATGGGGCCGTTTTGGATCCCCACCATCAACACGGCGTTACTGCTGACCTCGGGGGTGACGCTGACCATCGCCCACCACGCGCTGCGTGAGAATCATCGCGGCAAGCTGAATTTCTGGCTGGCCGCCACGATTTTGCTGGGATTTATCTTCGTGGGCTTTCAGGCCTATGAGTACATCCATGCCTATCGTGACCTAAATCTAAAGCTGACTTCCGGCATTTTTGGTTCAACGTTCTTTATGTTGACCGGCTTTCATGGATTCCACGTCTGCGTCGGCGCCATCATGCTGACTGTTGTTCTCGCCCGATGTGTGCGGGGCCACTTCAGACCGAATCACCATTTCGCTTTTGAAGCAGCGGCCTGGTACTGGCACTTCGTTGACGTGGTCTGGCTGGGGCTTTATATCCTGGTGTACTGGCTGTAACTCAGTAGCGCAGGCCCGTCGACTCGATCCAGCCGAGTTGATGGGCAGCGATTAAAAAAAGAAACAGCGCCACCGAAAAGCCCACGCGAAGCGCGAGGGCCCGCACAGTCTTATCGCTCGTGCCTTTATCGCGCATCAAGTAAAACAGTGCGGATCCAAGGCTGATGAGAATGAGAGCAAAAACAAGGGCAATAAAAATTCGCATGGACCCCCTATTGTGCAGGAGTCTGCGTCGGTGATTGGCCGGCCGGTCCGGGCCTGGGCGGCAGTCATTGTGTTTCTTGGGCTTGCCACCACAGCAATTCAACTCGGCCTCTGGCAGTTAAGCCGGGCCGATGAAAAGCAGGCCATGATCGATCTTCGCATCGGCCGCCAGACGCCGGCGGCATTGGGCGGACCAGAGTCACCATGGAAAAACGGAATTGCCGCGCGGGATCTTGATCAGCAGCGTGTAGTGCTGACCGGAAAGTGGCTGCATTCGTCCTCTATTGCTTTGGATAACCGGGCCTGGGAGGGCCGCGCAGGGGTCCATGTGCTTACGCCCATGGTGTTGCCGGATTCCAGTCGGGTCTGGGTGAATCGCGGCTGGATGCCAAAGCCGCCAGGCGTGAATCAGGTGGCGATTCCCGCGGCCGCCGACGCGACGCGTCTTGAGGGCCTCGCGCTTGCCTCCATCATGAAGCGGATTGAGTTGGGCAAGCAGGACCTCAGCCAGGGCGCAGATAATGTGTGGCAAAACTTTGATTGGCAGGCGTCTGGGCAGCGCATTGGCGATGATCGGGTCTGGCCGGTGATTGTCTGGCAAATCACTGAGACTTCTGATGGGCTTTTGCGTCGGCTGCCTGAGGTCGCGGATGATGTCTCTAAGCATCTGGGCTATGCCGCACAGTGGTTTTTGATTTGTCTCGCCTGTCTGTTTTTTGCGTTTCGACTTCGGCCGCGTGGGCCGAAGACCACCACCAGCACCCTGAACTAGAAATGATTCAATGAGACCGCAGCATCGTCGAAACCTCTGGCCACTTTGGGGCGTGCTGGCAGTGACACTGGCGCCCGTGATTGCTTCCTACATCACTTATTACGGCATTAAGCCCGAGGGCCGAACCAATTACGGAGACTTTGTTGAGCCTCAGGTGACTGTGGTTTCGCTACCGGTGCGCCCCGTAATTAGCCCGAAATCCGAGAGCGCTTTTATTGCGATTCAAGCCGAGAGCCGGACCCGCCGACCGCTTGCAACACTTGGGGGCTGGTCAGGCAGATGGCTAATGGTCAGGATCGGGCCATCGGATTGCACCCAGGCCTGCCAGCAGGAGCTCTGGCTGATGCGTCAGCTGCGACTTACTGCCGGCCGTGAGCGGGATCGCGTCGAGCGTATATGGATTCTGACTGATGATGGCGCCCCAGATGCTGCATTGATGGCCGAACATGAGGGCCTCTGGGTGGTACGGCTCGGCACGATGGCGGACCAAGAGGTCTTGATTGCCAATTGGTTGTCAGTCGCCGCCCAGTCGGTCTCCCGCAACGCTGGCGCGAGTAATATCTGGATGATTGATCCACTGGGAAATCTGATGATGCGCTTTCCGGATAACCCTGATCCCAGCAGTATGAAAAAAGATCTGAATCGTTTACTAAAGGCGTCTCGCATCGGCTAAGGCCGGCCATATTTTTAGATGAGTGATTTCACCCTGCCCCAATCGTCTTTGCTGAAGCAATATTTGGCGCTGACCAAGCCCCGAGTAGTGATGTTGATCACCTTCTGCGCGGTAATTGGTATGGCGCTGTCCACGCCGGGCTGGGTGCCGCTTGGAATCCTGATCAATGCCACGCTCGGCATCACGCTGGTGGCAGGCGCTGCAGCTGCAATTAATTGTTTAGTTGAGCAGCATATTGATGCCAAGATGGCCCGTACCGCCTGGCGCCCACTGCCATCGGGCACGCTGACACCTTTTCAGACGCTTGTGTTCTCTGGAATCCTTGGCGGCATTGGCACTTTTTTACTGTATGCCTTTGTCAATCCGCTGACCACCTGGCTGACGCTCGCTACTTTTGTAGGCTACGCGATTATTTATACAGTCATTCTTAAGCCGCTTACTCCACAAAACATTGTGATCGGGGGCGCATCGGGCGCGATGCCGCCGGTGTTAGGCTGGGCTGCGGTAACGGGCCAGGCGCCTATTGAGGCCTGGGTCTTGTTTCTCATTATTTTTGTCTGGACACCACCGCATTTCTGGGCGCTCGCTTTATATCGCACAGATGACTATGCACGTTCAGGCCTGCCGATGCTGCCGGTAACCCATGGAGCCCGATTCACACAGCTTCACATTCTCCTGTACACGCTGCTGCTGGTGGCGACGACAGCACTGCCGACATTGATCGGCATGAGCGGTCTGATTTATCTCTGCTCGGCCTTGCTGCTGGGCGCTTATTTTCTCTGGCTGGCTTGGAAGCTTTATCAGCAATACTCCGAGCCGCTTGCCCGCAAAACCTTCAAATATTCGATCAACTATTTGGCGCTGCTGTTCGCTGCCCTGTTACTGGACCACTACTGGCTGTAGTCGCCTAAGGCAGCTTTGAAATTACAGCGCTGCATTGTTCATCGAACGCAACGAAATCCGATATACACCACGCGCGTGTCTCTTGGCTTTGTTGCGACATCTGATTCGCGTTGACGCTCTGGGCCATACCACCAGGAACTGCTGCGTGTAATGCGTTCGTTGCCTGAACCCGTATCAATCCATTCCCAGACATTGCCGCCCATCTCATAAAGCCCGTTGACACCCGCGGGTGTTGTCATTACTGCCACATGGCCAACGCCGCGTGTAAGACTGCCCGCAGGAGCGGCGCCCCGATAATTGCCACAGCCGGTTAAGCAGTGGCTTGTCGATGCTGAATTGCCGTTTGGATAGGGGTAGCGTTGCCCCGAGATAAAACCAGCAGGGGGAGCTGGCCGCTGTTCGAGATAGGCGGCCTGTGTCCACTCACGATCACTGGGAAGTCGCTTTCCAAAATACTTACAGATCGTTTGGGCCTCATCGAACGTAAGATGAACGGCAGGCTCCCGGTCAAGCGCAGGAACCCCGAACGGTGTCCGCCAGGTCCAGCCTGATTTCTTTGTCCAGCCCGCCTCGTAGACTTCGCCCCCGCCCTCGCGCTCGGCACGGCTAATAAATCCAGTGGCCTGCGCCATTTGCTTGACTTGACCAATCGTCATCTCGTGAAGGTCCCACTGCAGTCCATGCACGGTTGCAGTTGCACCGATTGCGTTTTGTGCTTGAGCCTTTTCATGCGCGGAAAGACCAGCAGACAAATAAATTGGCAGAGCGATCAGCGCCCAAAGCAGTTGGTTTGAGCGCCGCGCTGACATTACGATGGCCGGCTATAAATGAAACACTAAAAATTAAGAGAGCGTTGCGCGAAGTTTTTTCAGCGCTGCCGCCTCAATTTGTCGAACCCGCTCTGCAGAGATTCCAAAGCGTGCAGCGAGTTCATGAAGCGTGGCGGCCCCGCCGTCGTCATCTTCTTTAAGCCAGCGTGCGATCACAATCTCTCGGCTACGCTCATCGAGCTGATGCAGTGCCTGCAGTAGTCCCTGGGATTGCAGTGCCGCGGACTGCTCGGCCTCAACCACCTGCGCCGGATCGGCATCCGGGGCTGCGAGATAGGCAATCGGGGCAAATGTATCCTCGGCAGCATCGTTATTGGCTTCGATTGCGATATCCCCGCCTGAAAGACGCTGGTCCATCTCCAGCACGTCGCTTGGCGCAACATTGAGTTCTCGGGCGATCTGCTTCGCCTGATCCAGAGAGACGCCTTCTTGAACACCGAGGGTCTTCTTCATTGACCTCAGGTTGAAGAACAGCTTGCGCTGGGCCTTGGTCGTCGCAACCTTAACGAGCTGCCAATTTCGCAAGATGTATTCGTGGATTTCCGCCTTGATCCACAGCAATGCAAACGATACGAGCCGCACGCCGCGGGTAGGATCAAAGCGCTTTACGGCCTTCATCAGGCCGATGTTCCCCTCTTGGATAAGGTCAGCCTGAGGAAGGCCATAGCCTTTGAACTGCCGGGAAATCGAGACCACGAGCCTTAAGTGAGTTAACACTAACTCTCTCGCCGCATCAAGGTCGTTCGATACCCGAAACCTGAGGGCGAGCTCCTCTTCCCGCTCTGCGGAGAGCAAGGGGAACTGCTGGACAGCCCGAACATAGGCATCCAGGTTGCCTGCTGGCGATAAAGAGAGGGCGGTCAGGGCATGGTCCGCCGAGAGAGCCTGGGCGCTCATTGGGAAAGCCTCCGAAAGCGATTACTGATTAATAAGCCCGAATTTTAGCACTCGAGGTTCCCGAGTGCTAAACCCCCCAGTTGCATTCCTGCGACGCTCTGCGGAGCCTGTCGGGCAAAGTCCTCCTGCGCGACGGGTTTTGACCTACTATCCCGTCTCTTCAATTTCCGGTCACGGGGGTCTGGGCCATGAAGTTTCGATTTCCGGTCGTAATCATTGACGAAGACTTCCGCTCGGAAAATGCCTCCGGCCTGGGGATCCGAGCGCTTGCAGATGCCTTGGAAAAAGAGGGTGTCGAGGTCTTGGGTGTGACCAGTTACGGCGACCTTTCGCAGTTCGCCCAGCAGCAAAGCCGCGCCTCCGCCTTTATTTTGTCGATCGACGATGAAGAGTTTGGCGCCGGCTCCCCGGAAGAAACTGATGCTGCGCTGAAAAATATTCGGGCGTTTGTGAGCGAAATTCGTTTTCGCAATGCCGAAATCCCGATCTACATCTATGGAGAGACTCGGACTTCGCGCCATATTCCTAATGATGTGTTGCGTGAGCTCCATGGTTTTATTCATATGTTTGAAGATACGCCGGAGTTTGTTGCTCGACATATCTTGCGCGAGGTGAAGTCCTATATGGATTCTCTGGCGCCGCCATTTTTTCGGGCCTTATTGGAATATGCCCAGGATGGATCTTATTCATGGCATTGCCCGGGCCACTCGGGCGGTGTGGCATTTTTGAAGTCACCCGTGGGGCAGATGTTTCACCAATTTTTTGGCGAGAACATGCTCCGGGCAGATGTCTGTAATGCGGTCGATGAACTGGGGCAACTCTTGGATCACACTGGTCCGGTAGCCGCCTCAGAGCGCAACGCTGCCCGTATCTTTAATGCGGACCACTGTTTTTTTGTTACCAACGGCACTTCAACTTCGAACAAAATTGTCTGGCATGCCTCGGTTGCGCCCGGCGACATTGTTGTAGTGGATCGCAACTGTCACAAGAGTGTGCTGCATGCGATTACGATGACCGGAGCGATCCCCGTGTTCTTAATGCCGACCCGTAATCATCTCGGCATTATTGGCCCAATTCCGCTTGAGGAATTCAAGCCAGAAAATATTCGGAAAAAAATTGAAGCTAATCCCTTCGCACGTGAGGCGCTAAAAAGCGGAAATGGCAGTGTCCATCCCCGGATTCTGACGATTACGCAAAGCACTTATGACGGCGTGTTGTACAACGTGGAGATGATCAAAGAGGTAATCGGCAGCACCATTGATACCCTGCATTTCGACGAGGCCTGGATTCCGCATGCCTGTTTTCATGACTTCTATAAAGACATGCATGCCATCGGAAAGGACCGCCCAAGACCTAAAGATCCTTTGGTGTTTTCGACACAATCGACCCACAAGCTTTTAGCGGGCCTATCACAGGCTTCGCAGGTGCTGGTGCAGGAAAGTGAGACCCGTAAACTCGATCGGGATCTCTTTAACGAAGCCTATCTAATGCACACCTCGACCAGCCCGCAATACGCCATCATCGCCTCGCTCGATGTAGCGGCCGCCATGATGGAGCCACCCGGCGGAACCGCTTTGGTCGAGGAATCGATTGTTGAGGCTTTGGACTTCCGCCGCGCCATGCGTAAAGTGGATGAAGAGTTTGGCCTGGATTGGTGGTTCAAGGTCTGGGGCCCAGAGGATGTCACCTCAGATAGCTGGGGCATGGCCAATCGCTCCGAGTGGGAGCTCGACCCCAATGATGACTGGCATGGCTTTGATGGCCTGGTGCCGGGATTCAATATGCTCGATCCCATCAAATCCACGGTGATTACCCCAGGGCTGAATATAAAAGGCGAGTTCGACGCGCGCGGTATTCCAGCTTCGATTGTGACCAAATATTTAGCCGAGCATGGTGTGATTGTTGAGAAGACCGGCCTGTATTCGTTTTTCATTATGTTTACGATCGGTATCACCAAGGGACGCTGGAATACTTTACTCACCGCCTTGCAGCAATTCAAAGACGACTACGATAAAAATCAGCCCATGTGGCGCGTGCTGCCAGAGTTCTGTGCCAAGCAGCCACAATATGAACGTGTGGGCCTAGCAGATCTCTGCCAGCAGCTGCACGATATGTACAAGGCCAACGATATTGCCCGGCTGACCACCGAGATGTATCTCTCGAATATGAATCCTGCAATGAAGCCAGCCGAGGCCTTTGGCTATTTAGCCCACCGTAAAACCCAGCGCGTGCCCATCGATCAGCTTGAGGGCCGAATTACGACCAGCCTACTGACTCCTTATCCGCCGGGCATTCCGCTGCTTATCCCTGGCGAGCGGTTTAATAAAACCATCATTCAGTATCTGCAGTTCGCACGTCGCTTTAATGCTGAATTCCCGGGTTTTGAGGCCGACATCCATGGGCTCGTTGAGCAAAATGTGGATGGCAAGCTCGAGTATTTCGTGGATTGCGTGCCAGCCTAATTCACAAGCCGAACATTCAAAGATTGCCGACCAGCGCCGCCGCAAATGCCTTTGCATCAAACGGCTGCAGGTCCTCAATGCCTTCGCCGACGCCGATATAGCGCACGGGTATTGGCCGGGCCTTTGCAATCGCCAGCAGCACTCCGCCTTTGGCTGTGCCATCGAGTTTTGTCACGACCAGCCCACTTAAGCCTAAGGCATCATCAAAGGCCTTCACCTGGGCAATCGCGTTTTGGCCTGTGCCGCCATCGATCACAAGCCAGACCTCATGGGGCGCATCAGGCAGTGCCTTCGCCATAACGCGCTTAACCTTCTTGAGCTCCTCCATCAGGTGCAGCTGCGTGGGCAATCGGCCGGCAGTATCGACAATTACGATATCGACGCGGCGCGCAACTCCGGCACTGACCGCATCGTATGCGACCGCAGAGGGGTCGCCCTGGGCCTGTGAAATTACATCCACCTGATTGCGCTGGCCCCAGACCATGAGCTGCTCACAGGCTGCGGCCCGAAACGTATCCCCCGCCCCGAGCAACACTGTTTTTCCGGCACTTTTCCAGGCATGGGCCAGCTTGCCAATGGATGTGGTTTTTCCTGCTCCATTCACCCCGGCTACCATCACGACATTCGGGACTGCGGTCAGCGTTGCGCCAGTAAAGCCATCTGTCGCCAGAGGGGAAAGGGCCCGTTCGATGCAGTCGGCCACTGCCTGACGCAGCGCCTGTGGCGGGCTGTCATCGTTTAGGCCGCGGGCCTTTACTTCCTGTCGGACATCACGAATCAATTCAGCGCTGGCCTGGCTGCCCACATCGGCGGTGAGTAGCGCAGTCTCAACATCGTCGAACCATGACTCATCAAGTCGGCGGCCTGTAAAGATCGCCCCCAGCTGATCACGGGTCTTGGCCAGCCCGTCTTTGAGCCGGTTGAGTTTCAGCCGATCGAGGGCCCGGCCGAGTCCGAGGAAACCTATCATCTTATTTATGGTCTGCGCTTTATTTGAGAAAAGATTCTATAGTCTGAGGCTCGAGATGCTAATCAGATCAATTTTTTCCATAGCCTTTTGTGTGCTGGGCCTCGCGGCCATGGCCGCCAACGGCCAGCCTTTAAAACCGAGCCTTGACCGCACTCTGGCCAATGGAATGCGGGTATTGGTGTATGAGAATCCACGCGCACCAACCGCCCTTCACATGGTCTGGGTGAAGGCTGGCTCCATCGATGAAGTGAGCGGCCGATCGGGCCTTGCCCATGTGCTGGAGCACATGATGTTTAAGGGCACGCAGAATTTAGGCCCTGGGGAGTTTAGCCGGCGCGTTGCCGCGCTTGGCGGTCGGGAAAATGCATTTACCTCGAAAGACTACACGGGTTATTTTCAACAAGTTCATAAAGATTCTCTACGCGAAGTAATGCGTCTGGAGGCCGACCGCCAGCGATTTTTGAAGCTTAGCGATCAGGAGTTCAAAAAAGAGATCCAAGTCGTCATGGAGGAGCGCCGTCTTCGTACGGACGACAACCCGTCAAGCCTTGCCTTCGAAACCCTCGCCTCAGTTGCGTTTCAGGCCAGTCCCGTTCGCAATCCCATCATTGGCTGGATGAATGACCTTCAGAACCTTACTCTGTCGGATGTTCAGCAGTGGTATCGCGATTGGTATGCGCCAAACAACATGATTCTGGTCGTTGCGGGCGATGTGAAGGCAAATCAAGTACTGCAATGGGCCCAAGAATTCTATGGTCCTCTGAGATCGCGGGCCTTGCCTGCACGTAAGCCGCAAGAAGAGCCGATTCAAAATGGATTGCGGCGCGCTCGACTGAAAGCGCCGGCCGAGAACCCGTTTCTGATGATGGCCTACAAAGCTCCAACATTTCGTGAGGCGCTCGGACCCATCTCTGTCTCCGCCCGCCCCGCACGAGACCTTGTTGCGCTCGATGTGCTTTCAGCACTTCTGGACGACCCGGGCACCGGACGGCTCGTGCAACGACTGGTCCGACAGGACAGGAGCGCACTCTCGTTTAATTCCGGTACTGACGGTATTGCGCGCGGCCCGGGCTTATTTTTCATGGAGGCGGTCGCTACGCCAGGATCATCGCTTTCAATGCTTGAGCAAAAAATAAAAGATGAGATCGCACTGATTGCTAAAGAGGGCGTCCGAGACGAAGAGCTCACCCGGCTCAAGCGGCAGGCGAAGGCAAGCCAAGTGTTTCGTCAGGACTCAATGTTCTCCATTGCCATGGAGGCGGCCCGGCTCTTATTGGCGGGCCGTGACCTTGCAGATGCGGAGCGCTGGTTGCAGGTCTTAGACGATATTCGGTCGGAAGATA
Source organism: Betaproteobacteria bacterium (assembly GCA_018969705.1). Taxonomy (GTDB): domain Bacteria; phylum Pseudomonadota; class Gammaproteobacteria; order Burkholderiales; family Burkholderiaceae_A; genus Lacustribacter. The sequence goes on along the minus strand of JAGWXV010000001.1, from coordinate 33,931 downwards.
TTCAGCGGGTGGCTCAGCAATATTTTTCTGATGATCAGCTCACAGTCCTTGAGTTTGAGCCGCTGCCGCTATCGAATGCAGCGTCAAAGCCTCGGCCTACGTCTGGAACTCGGCACTAAGCGCAAAGTGATGAAACGAATTCTTCTGGCATTGATCGCTGCGGCTGCTTTTGTTCAAGCCCCGGACCTGTATGCCCGCAGCCAGGATCTTCGGCAGTGGACTACCCCTGCTGGTGTACGCGTACTTTTTCTCTCTGCACCTGAAATTCCCATGGTTGATCTCGCGATTGATGTGGATGCGGGCAGCCGCTGGGAGCCCCCGGCGCGAGCGGGCCTTGCCGCGATGGTGGGAGCAATGCTGTCGCGCGGGATTCGGGCCAACGGGCCACTGCCTGCAATGACTGAAACGCAAATCAGCGAGGCGCTTGCCGAGCTTGCCGTTCAGCGCGGCGGCAGCGTCACGCTGGATCGGGCCAGCATCACACTCAGAACCTTATCGGATGCAGATGTTCGTGAGCGGGCTGCCCGGCTTTTGTCTCGAATGATATTTGAGCCTTCTTTTGATCAGGCAATTTTGCAGCGGGAAAAATCAAGAACTGCGGCGGGCCTGCGTGAGTCGATGACTCAGCCCCAATCCATTGCGACCAAAGCACTCTGGCGCGCGCTTTATCCTGCCCACCCCTATGGCCAGCAGGCAGCTCCCGAGACTATTGATGCAATTGCTGTCGATGATCTCGTCCGATTTCATCAGCAGCATTGGCAGGCCAATCGCATGCGGGTCACGATTGTGGGCGCATTGACAGAGGCCCAGGCCCGAGCATTTGTTGAGCAGCTCTTTTCCGCAGCCCCGACAAATAAAGCCGCAGGTACGCAGACGCATATACCCTCACGCCAGCATCCTGCTGCTTTAAATCTTCGGCCCGCGGCGGTGCGTCAGTCCATTGCACACCCGGCCAGCCAGAGCCACCTCTGGCTGGGGCTTCCCGGCATTGCCCGCGATGATCCAGATTTTTTTGCCTTGACGGTTGGCAATTACATTCTTGGCGGGGGCGGATTCGTATCGCGGCTTACCGAAGAGATTCGCGAAAAACGGGGCCTCTCATATAGCGTCTTTAGCGCCTTTCAGCCGCTCGCCCAGCCTGGCCCATTTATGATGAGTCTACAGACTCAGAAGGCAAAAGCGCCTGAGGCCCTTGAGGTGATGGAAAAAACCCTGAAGCGTTTTCTCCAAGAAGGCCCAACTGAGAAGGAGCTGAAGGCCGCCAAGCAGAACTTGATCGGAGGCTTTGCTTTAAGGCTTGATACAAACCGTAAGCTTTTGGATAACTTAGCTCAGATTAATTTCTACGACATGCCGCTTGATTACCTGGATACCTGGACATCGAAAGTCTCGCGTGTGACGCGGGAAGATATTCGTCGTGCGATGGGCCGTGTGATCACACCAGAGCAGATGTCAGTCATTGTGGTTGCTGGGCCTGAGGGCTTTACGCCTTAGCCCACTGTATGGGCCAGCTGCGAATTATTGCGGGCAAGTGGAAGCGTCGCCCAATTCCAGTTCAAGACCTTAAGGGCCTGCGCCCAACGCCCGATCGTGTTCGGGAGACCTTATTTAATTGGTTGGGCCAGCGGCTGGATGGCTGGCGCTGTCTGGATCTGTTCGCGGGCTCAGGCGCGCTCGGCCTGGAGGCTGCCTCACGGGGTGCAGGCCGGGTCATCTTTGTGGAATCCGATGCGCTCGCGGCCCAAGCAATCGCACAGTGGATTGACCGTGTTGGCGATGCCCCGGAATGCCAAATCGTTAGAGCGAGGGCCCAGGACTGGTGCCTGACCGCGGCCCCTGGGAGCTTTGATTTGATTTTTATGGATCCGCCGTTTGGTGTGGGAATGGTCGGGCCCATGATCCCGCTGGCCGCTCGGCTGCTGGCGCCCACTGGCCTGATGTATGTCGAGTCTGAGGTCCCGCTGGACGCCGATGAGATGGCAGCCCATGGTCTGTCGGAATTTCGCGCAGACAAGGCGGGCGCGGTTCATTATCATCTGCTCCAATTCAGTGCATCACAGGGAGCGCAAGATGCTAATCGGAGTCTATCCGGGCACATTTGATCCTCTGACCCGCGGCCATGAGGATCTTGTCCGCCGGGCCAGTAAGCTGGTGGAGCAGCTGGTAGTCGGTGTTGCCGACAGCCGCGCAAAGCGCCCGTTTTTTTCTCTGCAAGAGCGCCTGGATATCGCTACCGAGGTCTTGGGCCACTATCCCAATGTGAAGGTCGCCAGCTTCTCGGGCCTCTTGAAAGATTTTGTTCGTGAACACAACGCCAAGATTATTGTTCGGGGCCTGCGGGCAGTGTCTGACTTCGAGTATGAGTTTCAGATGGCAGGTATGAATCGATATCTGCTGCCAGATGTTGAGACTTTATTTCTCACACCCTCGGATCAGTATCAATTTATTTCTGGCACGATTGTGCGGGAGATCGCTCTTTTAGGTGGGGATGTGAGTAAGTTTGTTTTTCCCTCGGTGGAAAAGTGGCTTCGCGAGCGGCTTAAGAAAAATGCAGATCAATAGCCGGTCATGGCCCTTCTGATCACCGATCAGTGCATTAATTGCGATGTCTGTGAGCCGGCCTGTCCAAATCAGGCGATTTCAATGGGCTCCGAGATTTATGAGATCGCGCCAGCGCTATGCACGGAGTGCGTCGGACACTTTGATGAACCCCAGTGCAAGGTGGTCTGTCCTGTAGATTGCATCATCGTGAACCCTGACTGTGTTGAGACCCCGCAGCAGCTGCAGGCCAAGGTGGATGGCCTGCGGGCAGCCGAGTCCGCAAAAGGCGATAATCAGCCCTCTTTTTAGGGAATGCTATGGCACTTCAATGCGGCATCGTTGGCCTGCCCAATGTGGGCAAATCTACGCTGTTTAATGCGCTCACTAAGGCAGGAATTGCTGCTGAGAACTATCCGTTCTGCACCATTGAGCCCAATGTGGGCATTGTCGAATTGCCTGATACGCGGCTTGCTCAGCTGGCCGAGATTGTGCATCCCGAGCGCATCTTGGCGGCCACTGTCGAGTTTGTTGACATCGCTGGACTGGTTGCTGGAGCCAGCAAAGGCGAGGGATTAGGCAATCAGTTTCTGGCTAATATCCGTGAGACCGATGCCATCTTGCATGTCGTACGCTGCTTTGAGGACGACAACGTTGTACATGTCAGTGGCCGAATTGATCCGTTGGCAGATATTGAGACCATTGAGACCGAGCTGGCGCTTGCTGACCTTTCCAATGTTGAAAAGCAGATTGCTAAGGTTGCCAAGCTCGCAAAATCCGGCGGCGATAAGGAGGCCCAGCGCCTGCTGACCGTACTCGAAAAGTGCCAGGCCCAGCTGGATCAGGCCAAGCCAATTCGTGGCATGGATCTCTACGAAGAAGAAAAAGAGTTGATTCGGCCCTTCTGTTTTATCACTGCAAAGCCCGCGATGTTTGCGGCCAATGTCAGCGAGAGTGGGTTCACTGGCAATCCTTATCTAGAAAAGCTACAGGCTTATGCGGCAAGCCAGAAGGCCCCGGTGGTTGCGATTTGTGCTGCGATTGAGGCCGAGATCGCGGATATGCCCGATGAAGATAAGGCGGTATTTTTAAGCGATATGGGTATGCAGGAGCCCGGGCTAAATCGATTGATTCGGGCGGGATTTAGCCTTCTCGGCCTGCAGACATATTTCACGGCGGGACCCAAGGAAGTCCGGGCCTGGACCGTTCGGGTGGGTGCAACCGCCCCCCAGGCCGCTGGCGTGATCCATACGGATTTTGAACGCGGCTTTATACGCGCCGAGGTCATTGCATTTCATGACTATGTCGCGCTAAACGGCGAGCAGGGTGCCAAGGAAGCAGGCAAGATGCGGCTTGAGGGCAAGGACTACACCGTGAAAGACGGAGATGTTATGCATTTCCGATTCAATGTTTAACGGCTGAAGTCTTTTTAAAAAGACGGGCTAAGTCGCCTTACAGTCCGTGAAGCCGCCGCTGGGCGGCCGGAATTTTTCCTTCAAGAATCATCGGAAGCTCCTCAATAACGGCATCTAAGGCCCGATTGATCGCAAGCCTCTCCTCAGAACGGGGCTCATGCAGCACAAAATCTGCCACATCTTGATTGAGATTGAGTGTGCGTGGGTGGCCGATGCCGATGCGCAGCCGCCAGAAATCTGCTGAGCCAAGGTGCAGTTCGATATCCCGAACACCGTTGTGGCCGCCATGGCCGCCCCCTTGTTTTAGGCGCACAGCACCCGGAGGAAGATCCAGCTCATCGTGGATGACCAGAATGTCTTGCGGCTCTAGCCGGTGGAATCGTGCAAACGGACCCACGGCCTCACCAGAGGCATTCATGTAGGTCTGCGGCTTACAGAGCCATCGGTCAGCACCCGCTATCCGGGCCTTCGCGATTTCAGCTTTGAATTTAGATTCGCGGGACCAGCCTGCGCCAACGAGCCGGTCGACCACCCAGAAGCCCACGTTATGCCGATGGCCGGCATACTGGGATCCTGGGTTTCCAAGGCCAACGATGAGTTTCATTCAGACCCTCTGGCCTGAATCATCATCAGTCTTTCTTGTCAGACTTCTCTGCGGGTTTGGCTTCGGCAGCGGGAGCAGCCTCGGCGGCCGGGGCTTCCTCCTCAGCGCTTCCACCCGGAACGGATGCAGTCACCACCGTGGGATTCTCGCCCGTGTGCAGCACCAGAGTGACGCCAGCGGGCATCACCAGATCACGGACGTGCAGTGAGTGGCCGACGGACAGCGTCGCCAGATCGACCTCGATAAACTCGGGCAGATCCTTCGGCAAGCAAGAAATCAGTACATCGGTCAGTACGTGACTAACGATACCGCCAGAGAGCTTGACGGCAGGTGAGATTTCTTGATTCTTAAAGTGCAGGGGCACCTTGGTCTGCAGCTTCTGGTTGACATCAATACGCTGGAAATCAACGTGCAGCACCACAGGCTTATAGGGGTGCATTTGGTAATCCCGCAGCAGCACTTGCTCAGACTTGCCATCGAGCTCGAGATCCAGAATCGAAGAGTGAAACGACTCGACCTTGAGTGCGAGCAGCAGGGGGTTGTGATCTATCTCGATATTGATCGGAGATTTTTTTGCACCATAAATAATGCCGGGCACTTTACCGTCACGGCGAAGACGGCGGCTCGCACCCGATCCTTGCACCGTGCGGGAATTGGCGACAACTTTCATGAACTACTCCTTCAAATTTGGCGGCCCTTGGGCCGCCGGTCAAAAACCCTTTTCACTTCCGTGGCTGCCGCGACCAGCAATCCACAGAAAAGAAAAGGCACGAAAACTATTCAACAAATAAAGAACTGACCGAGTCGGATTTCACGATTCTTAAAATGGTTTCGGCCAACAATCCGGCGCAGGACAGAACCCGAATTCTGCCCGTGGCCTGAGATTCTTTTGATAATGGAATCGAATCGGTCACCACAAGTTCATCCAAAGCGGAGTGGGCAATGCGATCCGCCGCACCGCCAGAGAGCACCGCATGCGTGCAGTAGGCGACCACACGCTCTGCACCATGATCTTTGAGTGCCTGGGCGGCTTTGGTCAGGGTGCCTGCGGTATCGACCATGTCATCCATGATCATGCAGGTTCGGCCAGAGACATCTCCGATGATGTTCATGACCTCTGAGACATTGGCCTTCGGCCGGCGCTTATCGATAATCGCCAGCTCGCAATCCATTTGCTTGGCAAAGGCCCGTGCCCGGACCACGCCCCCGACATCGGGTGAGACCACCAATAAGTTCTGATAAGTCTGCTGCCATACATCAGCCAGAATAATCGGCGCCGCGTAGACGTTATCGACCGGAATATCAAAAAACCCCTGGATCTGATCGGAGTGCAGGTCCATGGTCAGTACGCGATTAACCCCCACGCTTTGAAACATATTGGCAACGACCTTGGCACTAATCGGCACACGCGAGGAGCGCACGCGGCGATCCTGCCGTGCATAGCCAAAATAGGGAATCGCGACAGTGATCCGCTCGGCCGACGCCCGACGCAGCGCATCGCACATCAGCATGACCTCCATCAGATGGTCATTGGCCGGTGCACAGGTGGATTGCAAGACGACCGCATGCTTGCCGCGCACATGCTCAAGAATTTCGACCGTTGATTCGCCGTCACTAAATTGCGCGACTGTTGCCCGCCCAAGTCGCGTGCCGAGATGGCGTGCAACATCGGATGCCAGTTTTGGGTTGGCATTGCCGGTGAAGATCATGAGCCCCTCGGGGGCACCGCCTTCTTTATTTAATATGCGGTCGACCATCTTTCAGTATTCGGGGCAAAGAAATTTTGGCTGGGGAGGAAGGATTCGAACCCTCGAATGCCGGAATCAAAATCCGGTGCCTTAACCAACTTGGCGACTCCCCAACGGTTTACAAAACGCTGCCCGGATGTCGCATGAGGGTCTGGCAGACCTTCAGCCTCAGCGGTGACTGACCCACCGAAGTGTTCTGAAGGGCGCTAACGCGGTCGACGAGCCGTTGGGCCGTCTGAGCATCTGGGGCGGTACAAAACACCGCACCCCCAGAGCCTGACATTCGCACTGCAGCCGGGGCTATTCCTTCGCTGGCGGCAGCCGTTTCAAGCCACTGCAGGGCCTGCCGAACCTGCGGGAACCGGGCTGCGGTTACCGGCTGTAGGTCGTTGTGGCCGAATTCCCATACGGGCTGTCGGGCTGCTTGGGCGAAGCCCGCAATTTTGGAAGTTTTGGAATTTCGTGTCAATTCAGGGGCAGAGAAGATTTCGGCGGTCGCAACGTGGCAGGCAGGCACAGCGATGGCCAGCCAACGCGGGGCGCTGTCGAAGGCCTGGAGCCGCTCGCCGACCCCCTGAGCAAAGGCAGATTTCCCGAAAAGAAAAAATGGGACATCCGCCCCCAGTTCAAGGCCGATCTCGCTTAACTGCTGGCTGCCGATCTTCAGGCCCCAGAGCTGGTTTAAGCCCATGAGGGTGCTTGCCGCATCTGAGCTGCCCCCACCCAGCCCAGCGCCGGCGGGGATATTTTTAGTGATCTGAATACGTGCCCCTGGCTGGCCAGCGGCCTGCCACTGGGGGGTGTTTTGTAAGGCCCGCGCTGCCCGAACCGCCAGATCAAGATGGGATGGGCCTAGCATGTCGCCGCATCGCTCAATTTGGCCGTCGGCGCGCGGCGACATCAGGATCAGGTCTGACCAGTCAATCAGCTCAAAGGCGCTCTCCAGCAGGTGATATCCATCGTCACGACGGCCAACAATGTGCAAGAACAAGTTGATCTTTGCCGGTGCGACGAATGTCAGGCCTTGGGCGAGCATCTATGAATCTCTGGCGGGATCCTGGGCTTAGATCGGATCCAGTACAGCACGAAGCATGATGTCGAGCTGCTGTACACGAAATTGAAATTCCCGCGAGCCTGGAGAGGTGTTGGCGATGCTTTCAATTGAGAGCATGAGGGATCGCATCAAGGCCTGAATTTCAGCATCACCCATCACTGAGGCTGATTCGCCAAGCAGCGCATGCGCAAGACTGGATTGCTGCCGAGCTCCGAGCAGCCTGCCGTCCGCATCGAAAGCATGGAGGCTTTCATCAATTTTTTTCTCTTTAAGCAGCAGGCCTGCCTGCCGCTCTACGAGCCTTCGCTCGATACTGCCTAAGGTCTGGCCGAGAGGACCCAGCCAGATGAGGACTTGCCGCTCGCTGCGGTCAGCAGTGGGCCCAGTCGGTGAAACCAGCTGCAGCCATTCAAAGCGGCCCTGTCCACCACGCGTCTGCTCAGAGGCCTGGAGCCGAGCAGAAAGGATGAATCGTCCAGATCGCGAGATTATTAATTGCTCATCTGGCCTTTCCAGACTAAAGCGTTCGGGTGCTGCAAGCCGTGGCGGAGACTTGATGGCGCAGCCCGCAAGGGCGGCGATGGCCAGGCCACAGAGGAGCTTTGTCAGTTGCTGTAAAAGAGCTGGAGCCTGATTCAACGGGGATGGACGCGTGCCGGGGAGATGCCAAGACGCTTTAAGGTATTGAGCAAAACTTCGTTACGCGGGTCTGCACTAAAGGCCGCCTTGAACACGGACTCGGCCTCGTCTTTTCGCCCGCGGCTCCAGAGCACCTCGGCAAGATGGGTGGAGATCTCTGCATCCGGCTGCAGACGTTGGGCCTGCCGAAGATATTTTTCCGCGAGCTCAAGATTGCCTAGCCGAAAGTAGACCCATCCCATGCTATCGATGATGTGCGCATCATTGGGCGCTAGGGCCAAGGCCCGCTCAATAAGGCGCTTTGCTTCATCAAGCCGCTCATTTCGATCTGCGAAGTGATAGCCGAGAGCGTTATATGCATGTGCGTGCTGGGAGTCGCGGGAGATTAAGGCCCGTAAGATTTTTTCCATCTCCTGATGTTGACCGGCCTTCTCATACATCATGGCCAGGGTGTAGGCCACACTGGATTTTTCTTGGTCAGGCTTACTGACCGTATCAAAAATTCTCAGGCCATCGGCCTTATTCGGTGCGCGGCTCGCAAGGCCAGCGAGGTAATCGTAAAAGCCATCGAGCTGCTGCTCTCGAATTGCCCGATCACGGCGCGCGCTCAACGAGCGAATAACTTTTTCGTTTTCACCCAGCACGACATTTAAGAGATCCAGGGTGCTCTGGGCCTCGGGATCATTCGGGGCGGCGTTTTGCCAGATTGCGGCCGCCTCTTGGGCCCGCTGCGGTGATCGGGCCTCAATGGCAAGCTCAGTTGCACGGCGGGCCGCGCCAGGATCCTGGGTCTGGCGGGCCACACTGAGATAAGTTGCCGCAGCAGCCCCAATGTCGCCTTGGGCTAGGGCCAGCTCACTGGCTAGGATTTGAAAAATCAAGCCCGCCTGCTCACGGCCACGGTCGATGTTTCTGCTGGCTGCTGACCAGGCCGACTCTGCAGCACCTAGCATCAGGATGAGGCTGAGGAGCAAAAAGAGGGAGCGGGATCGAAGCGTTGTCATGCCTCTACACTATCTGAGTTTTCCTGGTCCCTATCATGCCCGAATTGCCTGAAGTTGAAGTGACTGCCCGCGCCCTGCGCCAGGCCATATCGGGCTGCGTATTTCAGGGCTTTCGCCACTCCGGGAAACGGCTTCGCCATGCCTTCCCTCGGGCGGCCCTCTCGCGGCTAATTTGCATGCCGGTGTTGTCGATTTCACGGCGCGCTAAATATGTTTTATTGGAATTTGAGCCAGGGTGGGTTGCCATCCATCTTGGGATGTCGGGCTCGATTGAGCAGGCCACAGTCGCGAGCCAAGCGCTTGGCCTGCATGATCATGTGCTGCTTCAGTTTGGGTCGCCAGCGGGCGTGCCACGGGCACTCGTATTTAACGATCCTCGGCGCTTTGGCTCGTGGCAGTGGATCGATCGCTCCCAGACTCAGACCTTGGAGTTGGGCGCCCTGCTGGGCGACGCATCCAGTGGGATTGAGCCTTTTGATCCTCGTTTTAATGGACAGTGGATGGCCGAGTCCGCCAGGGGCCGACGGACTGGAATCAAACAATGGCTGATGTCGGGCAGCGCCGTGGTAGGTGTGGGAAATATTTACGCCTGCGAGGCCTTGTTTGAATCTGGGATTCATCCCCTACGCAAAGCATCGGCCATTTCGCGCACGCGATATGACCGTCTTGCCCAAGCGGTTAAGCGGATTCTGCAGGCGGCAATCGATAGTGGCGGAAGCACAATTCAGAATTTCGTTGGGCTTAATGGCGAGGCGGGACGCTACGGACAGATGCACTGTGTTTATGGCCGCGAGGGCCAGCCCTGCCTGCGGTGCAGCCGACCGATACGCCGGCTGGTGATCGGCCAACGCAGCACATTTTTTTGCCATGGCTGTCAACGCTAAGCGGCCTGTGTTCGCGCATCAACTCATGGCCTGGCAGCGCATGCATGGCCGCCATGATTTGCCATGGCAGATCAAGCCCGTCGATCCTTATCGGGTCTGGCTTTCCGAGATCATGCTGCAGCAGACCCAAGTCACAACGGTTATCGAATATTTTGAGCGCTTTGTTGCACGCTTTCCGACGCTTCATGCCCTGGCCTGCGCAAGCGAGCAGGAAGTCTTATCGCTCTGGTCGGGCCTGGGTTACTACCAGCGGGCCCGCAATTTACTTGCCTGTGCAAAAACGCTCACTGCACAGCATGATGGCCGCTTTCCTGAGTCAGCGCAGCAACTCGCACTGCTTCCGGGTATCGGCCCTTCAACTGCTGCAGCCATTGCTTCAACCGTCTTTGGAGAGCGGGCTGCGATCTTGGATGGCAACGTCAAGCGTGTGTTTGCCCGGCTGACATGCGCGGCTCCGCCGTGGGGCAGTCCAGCACTCGAGCGGACACTCTGGGCTGAGGCTGTCAAGCGGCTCCCCGAGCAGTCAGATCAGATGCCAATCTATACACAGGCCATCATGGATCTCGGTGCCTTAATTTGTCGACCAAAAAATCCGCAGTGCGGACGCTGTCCTGTGGCCCAGTATTGTCAGGCCTTTCAGCGGGGCCAGGTCGACCGCTATCCGGTGGCGCGCGTTCGGCGCAGTCTGCCGCTACGCAAGGCTTACTGGGCATTGTGTTTTGATGCAGACGGCATCTGGCTTATGCAGCAGCTAAGCTCAGGAATCTGGCCAAGTCTTTGGCTGCCATGGGCCATTAATCCGGATGCGCTCCCTCGCGGCTGGAAGTCAACCATTCAGGGACTGCAAGAGGTCGTTGAAGTACGACATTGCTTTACGCACTATCGTCTTTTGATTTCTGCTGCGATGGTGCGGCTTAATCGCAATACGCCGCCCATTGGGGCGCCTAAGGGGTTGCAGCGATTTGTCTGGAAAGAAGCGTTGCGCCTTCCCCTGCCCACCCCGGTTGCCCGGCTATTGTCTAGGCTTTGCCCCGCTGCGATAACGACCGATGGCGAACCGCGCAAGAGTAGGCGCTCTTAAACTGCTCATACAGGGCATCCGCGCAATAGACTGATCGATGCTGGCCACCTGTGCAGCCAATGGCAACCGTCAGATAGCTGCGATGTTCCTCAGCGTGTCGCGGCAGCCATTTTTGTAGATAGGCCCCAATATCTTGAATCATTTCGCGCACCGAGTCGAAAGATTCTAAATAGCGCATCACTGGAGTATCTCGTCCATTGAGTGCTTTGAGTTCGGGGTCATAATGGGGGTTGGGCAGACAGCGGACATCGAAAACAAGATCAGCATCCAGGGGAATGCCGTCTTTAAAAGCGAAGGACTGAAAGAGCACCATCAATGGCGAATTTTCGAGACCAAGAATTTCTTTCACCCACCGTCTTAGCACTTGGGGCTGTAAGTCACTTGTATCCAGCGGAATTCCAAGGTGCTCAATATCTGCTAGCAATTCCCGCTCGCGGGCGATGCAGTCGATCAGAGTTTGAACGGAGCCTTCACCAAAAATGCTTTGCGCTGCCAGCAACTGGCTGAGCGGATGCCGGCGCCGGGTTTCCGAGTAGCGCTGCACGAGCGTCTCGTCACGGGCATTGAGAAAGATGACTCGGACATCGTGGCCAGCCTCTCGAATTTGTTCGAGATTTTTTGATAAGTGGCCAAGCGATCCTGCTGTGCGGGCATCAACGGCAACCGCAAGCTGCGAGAGCCCTTCGGCCATCAGTCGAGTAAGGGCCTGATCAAGAAAGGCAACGGGAAGATTATCGATGCAGAAATATCCGGAATCTTCCAGCACATTGAGCGCCACCGATTTGCCGGAGCCCGACAAGCCGGTGACCAGCACGATTTTCATCGGCCCGAATCCGGGCCAGGCTGCTGCATCGCAGCCTGCTGGCGATCAACGAATTCCTGCATCGTGTCAATGCCGCGCAGACTCAGCACAGAGTTTCGGACCGCTGCCTCGACCAGTACCGCAAGGTTTCGCCCGGCCGCAACCGGAATGACCACCTTGCGAATCGGTAGGCCCATTACATCTTGATTCATGGCCTCCAGAGGGAGCCGTTCAAACTCATTCATCACGCTACGGCGAATCAGCTGAACGATGAGCTTTAGCCGCATTTTTCTGCGTACGGCGGTCTCACCAAAAATTGCGCGAATATCCAGCAGTCCCAGCCCGCGGACTTCAAGAAGATTCTGTAGTAGCGGCGGACAGCGGCCCTCGACTGCATCCGGTGCAATCCGAGTGAAATCGACCACATCATCGGCAATCAGGCCGTGGCCACGGGTGATCAATTCGAGCCCCAGTTCACTTTTTCCAAGGCCTGACTCACCGGCAATCAGCACGCCCATGCCCAGCACATCCATAAACACGCCATGCATCTGGGTCTGTGGGGCGAGCGTGCGGGCCAGCTGTGTCCGAAGAATTTCAATCACCTGGCCTGCTGACACGGTGGTTCGTAGCAGTGGCAGGCCCTCACGTTCGCAGGCCGTGAACAATTCGGCTGGGGGGATCTCGTCATCGGCGATGATGATCGCTGGCGGCCGACCTGCAACCAACTCTGCGGTGAGATAGTTTTTTCGCTGCGGATCCAGGCGGTTGTAATAGGCGACCTCAGGCGTGCCCATAATCTGGATACGATTTGGATGAATTAGGTTTAAGTGGCCGATGAGATCGGCACTCTCGGTCGATTGGCCGCCGATTTTGCGGCCTGCACCGACTTGTCCCGTTAAAAAGCTGAGCTTGAGCGTCTCCGCGTGTTCGTCAAAGAGGGCCTTGACGTCAAGCACGGGCCGGTTGCCAGCTCTCTAAAGCCCGGTGCAGGGCCTGCGGATCGGTCTCGCTGCTTAGCAAATCGCGCATGTGTCGGTCGGAGAGCATTTCGGCTACCTCTGAAAGGATCTCGAGATGCTGCTGTGTCGCCTGCTCGGGAACAAGCAGGAAAAGCAGCAGCCCAACCGGTTTTCCATCGGGCGCATCGAAGGCCACGGGCTCGGATAGCCGGATCAGTGCGGCCACCGCTTCTTTGAGGCCCTTGATCCTGCCGTGGGGGATGGCAATGCCCTCACCCAAGCCGGTAGACCCCAGCCGTTCTCGGGCAAACAGCGAATCAAACACTTTGACCCGCGCGATACCCTGATTGTTTTCAAAAAGAAGCCCTGCCTGCTCAAAGGCGCGCTTTTTACTGCTGGCTTCTTGGCCAACGGCAATGTTGGCCAGGGGTAAAAGCTGGCTAATGCGGTTCATTGCTCCGCCTCGTCGAATCGAGAGGCCGGATTATAGATCTTTTGCTGCGCTGCGTTAAACCGATCAGGTAGCCATCCGCGGATCAGCCCCCTGGCCCCTGTGGACCCCCGGCCGGTGGGTTTCCTTGTACCGGACGACCTGCCGATCCAGCTTGTTGGCCAACAGATCGATGGCCGCGTATAGGTCGGCGTGGCTCGCCTCGCAGTGGACATCTTTGCCCGGCAGGTGAACGGTGACCTCGGCCACTTGATGCAGCTTTTGGACGCTGAGCACGACATGGACCTCGTTGACATGATCAAAGTGCCGCCAGGGCCTGCCGAACTTCTGGTCCACATAGCTGCGGATGGAGTCGGTAATCTCGATGTGATGCCCCTTGACGGTCATGTGCATGGTCCTGCCTCCTGTTTTAGAGTTTTTTGCGTTGGCTGACAGGCTCAATTTTGAGCGCTTCTCGGTACTTTGCAATCGTGCGCCGCGCAACTTGAATACCCTCGCTGGCGAAACGGTCAGAAATCTGTTGATCGGACAGGGGCCGGCGCGGATCTTCCTCGGCGACCCATTGTCGGATCTTGGCCTGCAGGGCGGTCGAGGAGGCCACCCCGCCACCCTCGGTTCGCACGTGACTGGTAAAAAAGTATTTCAGCTCGAAGGTTCCCCGGGGAGTCAGCATGTATTTGTTGGTGGTGACCCGGGAGACGGTCGACTCGTGGAGTTCGCAGCGTTCGGCGATCTCGCGCAGCACCAAGGGCCGCATGGCGATTTCACCCTGCTCAAAAAATTCTTGCTGCTCAATGGCGATGGCCTGCGAGACACGCAAAATCGTATCAAAGCGCTGCTGGATATTTTTAATCACCCATCGGGCTTCCTGCAGCTGGGCCGTCATGCTGCTGGCCCGCTCCTGGCGAATCAACTCCGCATACAAGGGGTTGATGGAGAGCCGTGGAACTGCCGATTCATTTAATCGGACCTGCCATTTGTTGGATTTGCGTGTGCCCGTCCGATAGGCAATTACATCTGGAACAATCGACTCGGCGGCATCTTCTAAAAATTCAGCGCCGGGTTTCGGATTAAGCCGTTGAATCAAGAGCATCGCCTGCTTTAAGGACTTTTTATCGCAGCGTAGCGCCTGGCAGAGCCCATTGAAGTCTTTGGCGCCCAGTGCATTTAAATGGGCCAGATCACCAATGATTTTCTTTGAGAGTTCAAGGCAGGCATTGATTGCAGGTGACTCGGCCGCACTCGGCGCGGCGGCTGTCCAGCCCTCGAGCTGCAGCAACAGACATTCCTGTAGGTTTCGGGCCCCGATTCCTCTGGGGTCGAGGCTTTGTAAGAGCTTCAGGCCGAGCGTGCGTTCATCGGCATCGAGTCGCTCGCCAAAATGTTCAGAAAAAAAATCAGCAACGCTTTCCTCGAGCTCCTCGAGGCTTTCGCGTAAATATCCATCGTCGTCCAGCGATTCGATCAGAGTATCAAGCCAGGCCCGATCACGATCCGAGAGTTTTAAGCTGTGGGCCTGCTCGCGCAAGTGCTCCCGAAGGCCAATGGGCTGAATGCGCTGAGATTCCCACCAGCCATCATCATCATGATTGGCCCGTGAACCGCTGGAAGACCAGCTTTCGGCCGATCCCGCCAGCCCCTCATCCCTCGCGTCGGCTGTTGTGGCCTCCGAACCTTGGCCCTCCGGCGTGTCTGTGGTGCTACTTGTGTTGGGCTCAGCCATCTCCAGCAGCGGATTTTCGGTGAGGAAGCGGTCGACCTCCTGCTCAAGTTCGGCGGTCGACATCTGCAGCAGTCGAATGGATTGCTGCAGCTGTGGCGTAAGCGCAAGTTGTTGAGAGGTGCGAAGGCCGAGGGAGGGTTTAATTGCGGCCATGCACGTTACATTCTGAAGTGTTCCCCAAGGTAAACCTTGCGGACATTTGCATCAGCAATGATGTCTTGGGGCACACCACTGGCAAGCACAGATCCTTCGCTGATGATGTAGGCCCGATCACAGATGCCGAGTGTTTCTCGTACATTGTGGTCAGTGATGAGCACACCGATACCACGCTCTTTTAGAAATCGCACGATCCGCTGAATCTCAATTACCGCGATCGGATCCACGCCGGCGAAGGGCTCGTCTAAAAGAATAAATCGTGGCGATGTGGCCAGCGCCCGGGCGATCTCGACCCGCCTGCGCTCACCGCCAGATAGCACATTGGCCATGTTTTGGCGCAGATGCGTAATTTGTAAGTCTTCCAGCAGCCGCTGTAAGCGGGCTTCAATCTGCGGAGAATCCAGGGGCTCACCGCGGGCGTTGTGTTGAAGCTGCAGCACGGCCCGGATATTGTCGGCAACAGATAGCCTGCGAAAGACCGAGGCCTCCTGTGGCAGATACGAAAGGCCGAGCCGAGCACGGCGGTGGATCGGCAGGCGGGCCAGGTTTTGTCCGTCCATTAGAATTTCGCCGGCATCGGATTTCACTAAGCCAACAATCATGTAAAAGCTGGTGGTCTTTCCCGCGCCATTTGGACCGAGCAGTCCGATCACTTCGCCGCTCTCAATATGCAGGGTGACATCTTTAACGACATCACGGCCCTTGTAAGCCTTGCGAAGTCCCCGCACATCCAGGGTATTGATCGCATTACCCCCCATCAACGTTTGCCTGGCATGAGCGTCATCCGCGAGCGGGGCTGGCCCTGATTCGATTCCACCTGATACTGCTCGGTGATGTTGTTATAGGTCAGGGTATCGCCCGCCACTTGATCTTTCAAAAGGTCACCCTCGAGCCGTCGTAGCAGCGCGTTTTGGCTCAGGGTCACAATTTCATCCTTGCCGTTGTAATCAAGCCGTCCTGACTCACCTTCCATAAATTCATTCACGCCATCTCGTTTCTGACGAAAGCGTGCTGGCTTTCCGATCATCGTGCCGAATGTGTTGCCGGCACTGTCTTGCCAAAGCTCCATGCGTTCACCGCGTATAATCAGAGTGCCTTTCGTCAGCACAACATTTCCAGTAAACGTCGTGATTTGTTTCTGGTCATCATGGCTGAGTCGATCCGCGTCAATCGTTGTCGGTTTTTCGCGATCCGCTTTTTCTGCCTCAGCGGCTCCGACGCTGAGAAAAAGTAGTGTTAAAACGAATAACAGCTGAGCCCAACGGCAGTTCTGAATGCGATTCATGGCTGGCCTTTCTTCGGCACGACCATTCGAGAATCTGAAGTGATTTCCAGCTGCCCGGTTTTTTGGTCAAGCCGCATTCCATTGCCTTGCAGCGTTGCGGCCCCGCGCTCAATGATGACCGGCGCATCGGTCATTGCGCGCTCTTCGCGAATCAGCACAGTCGCCTTGCTGGTGTTCACCCGGGCTGCGGGCTGCCCATCAAACGCACTGCGTTCAATTCTGACATTGCCTTCCAGATCAACTTGATTTTGCTGCTGGGTCGTAATGGCCCGCTCTGCCTGCATCACTGTCTTTGGCCGATCGGGTGCGAGCGAGACCATCACCGGCTGCTCCACCAGGCTGCGATCGGCCTGTTCTTCAAAAAGGACTCTTTTCGCATCCAGCCGATACTGTGCACGGCCTTGCGCATCGCTTCGCGTCACGCGAGGATTTTCAATGATCGCGTTAGGCCCCTCTTTATTGACCACGACCGATTCCAGCTGGCTGCGACGGAGAAATTCGTTTAGGCCCCAGGAAGCTGCCGCCAGCAGCGCAAAAAGGCCGACGGAGATGGTGCTGCCGAGCCACTCAGGCTGTCTCATTGCCGCGCCCGAAGAATGAAGTCGCAGCAGTCGCGCACCGCACCGGCCCCGCCGGCCCGATGAGAAACCCAGTGGGCGGCTGCCAGCACGGCCTGCGTGGCATCCGGAACTGTGGCCGCAAAATGAACGCGCGAAAAAATTTCCAGATCGGGCAGGTCGTCACCCATATGCCCACAGTCGGCAGGGGCAATGCCGAATTCGGCCATGCACTGATCGAAGGCTGAGCCTTTGTGTTCGGCGCCCTGGATCACGACATCGAATCCCAGCTCGCGGGCGCGAACCTCAGTGGCTGGATGCGATCGCCCACTCAGGATCCCGATACGAATGCCCGCCTGCTTCAGGGCCTTTAAGCCGTGGCCATCCAAGACAGCGAATCGCTTCATGGATTCACCGTTGGCGCCATAGTAGAGTCCACCGTCAGTCATCACGCCATCGACATCGAAAAACATCCATCGAAGGCCCTTGGCCCTTTGGGCAGCCTCGCGGAGATCAAAGCGGGCGGGCATCATCTGTGCTGACGGCTCCATGATCGGCACTAAAGAATCTTGGACTCAAAGAGGTCATGAATGCCAACAGCACCCTCAAGTCGGCCCTGGTCATCAACAACCAAGAGATGATTAATGCGCGTGGATTCCATGAGATGCGCAACTTCACTGGCAAGCCGATGCCGATCAATGGTTTTCGGCTGCCGGCTCATCACGTCGTCAATCTTGACGTTTCGAATATCGATGCCTTGCGACAGCACGCGACGTAAGTCGCCGTCCGTAAAAATGCCCATCACGCGGCGGTCTTGATCCAAAACGGCAGTCATGCCCATGCGTTTGGCACTGATCTCCGCAAATGCATCTGTGACCGAAGTCCCCAGCGGTACCGAGGGCAGCTGCGCCGCGGTGCGCATGACATCTTCAACCCGGATCAGCAGCCGGCGACCCAGACTGCCCCCGGGATGTGATCGGGCGAAATCCTCGGCGCTAAATCCGCGAAGATCCAACAGCACCAAGGCCAGCGCATCACCGAGCGCCAATGCCGCGGTCGTGCTGGCGGTCGGCGCCAGATTCAAAGGGCAGGCCTCGGTCTGCACAGCCGCATTGAGATGAATATCAGCGGCTTTCGCTAGGCTAGATTCAGGATTTCCTGTGATTGCAATTAAGACAGCGCCCAAGCGCTTGATATGCGGCGCAATCAGCGCGAGCTCTTCCGTCTCACCGGAGTTTGAAAATGCCAGCACGACATCGTTGGCCTGGATCATGCCGAGATCACCATGCTGCGCTTCGGCGGGGTGCACAAAGTAGGCGGGCGTGCCCGTTGAGGCGAGCGTTGCTGCGATCTTACTGGCCACATGGCCCGACTTGCCGATGCCTGAGACCACCACGCGGCCGGTGCAATTCAGAATTCTTTCGGCTGCCTGGACCAGCTGCTGATCGAGTTGATCAAGAAGGCCTAAAACTGCGTCGGCCTCAATTCGGATCACCTCACGGGCCCGCTGAAATACCTGGTCGGCATTGGGCTGAAGCGGCGCGTTGCGGTGTGGATCTTTGCTGTGATTTTCCATGGTGCTGGCAGAGTGCGTTGTTACACTTGACCCCATGGGAAAGCAGTGTAACAAAGGGCGCTAGCAAACTTCATACCAGCTATGGATTCGCTTCTTGGGGTCATCGTGGTGTTGCTGGCCGTCTCGGTTGGGGCGGTGACTGCGGCACGCGCCCTGAAGCTGCCGCCCTTAGTCGGTTATTTGTCGGTTGGGGTTCTGCTGGGGCCCAACGCCCTGGGCCTGGCGCCGGACACGGATGTCACCCGGTGGCTTGCGGAAATCGGCGTGGTTTTTTTGATGTTTTCCATCGGCCTTGAATTCAGCCTGCCGAAGCTTCGGGCAATGCGCAGCCTGGTGTTTGGCCTTGGCGGAATACAGGTGGGCTTAACGCTGGTTCTGGTGGCCACGCTGATTGGCCTAACGCAGGCCTGGCATGCAATGCCTTGGCAGGCCGGCGTTGCCCTGGGGGGCGCACTGGCGATGTCGTCAACGGCGATGGTGATGCGGCTTGCCGGTGATCGTGGCGAATTAGAGTCGGCCCACGGCAAGCCGGTCGTGGGGGTGCTTTTGTTTCAAGACCTCGCCGTTGTGCCACTGCTGGTGCTCATTCCCGCACTCTCTGGATTAACTGGCCAATCGGATCAGGGCCTTGGCTGGGCACTGGCCATGGCCATGGCCAAATCCCTGCTGGTGCTCGGCCTGGCGCTGCTGATCGGCCAGCGGCTGGTTCGGCCCTGGCTGACCTTGGTGGCGCGACGCAAGTCGCAAGAGCTGTTCACACTGAATGTGTTGCTCATGACCTTAGGCCTGGCACTGCTGACCGAGCATGCCGGCTTATCACTGGCGCTGGGCGCTTTTTTGGCGGGCATGCTGATTTCTGAGACCGAGTATCGCTATCAGGTGGAGGCCGATGTCAAACCCTACCGCGATGTGCTCATGGGCCTATTTTTTATTTCTGTCGGAATGCTGTTGGATTTCTCAGTGATCGCATCGCATTGGGCGATGGTGTTGTTGCTGGTGATCTGCCCCATGGTGTTTAAGTTTGTCGTCATTGCGGCATTGGCCAGATTTTTCGGAATTGGCACGGGGGCTTCGCTAAAGACGGGCCTTTGGCTGTGTCAAGCGGGCGAGTTTGGCTTCGTGCTGCTGGATCCGGCGGGTCTAAATGGGCTGATTCCGCAGTCTGTTTTGCAGCCCGTTCAGGCGGCGATGGTGATTTCGATGTTGATTGCGCCATTCATCATCGAGCAAAGCGATCGATGGATTCTGCGGCTCGTGCGCAATGAGTGGTTTTTGCGCTCCTTGCAGATTCATCGGATTGCTACCCAGACCCTCGGTTCGGAGCAGCACGTGATCGTCTGTGGTTTTGGCCGATGCGGCCAGAATCTTGCGCAGATGTTGGATTCGGAAAAAATTCCTTATGTGGCGCTTGACCTCGATCCGCAGCGGACCCGAGAGGCTGCTGCTGCCGGCAGTTCAGTGGTTTTTGGTGATGCCGCCCGACGTGAAACGCTGCTTGCGGCCGGCGTGCATCGGGCATCGATTCTTGTGATCACCTACGCGGATCGGGCCTCTGCGGTGCATGTAATTCATGCGGCCCGCCAGCTCGCGCCGGCCTTACCCATCATCGTGCGATCGCGTGATGACAATGACCTCTCGAGTCTACGTGCAGCAGGCGCGACCGAGGTGGTCCCTGAGGTGGTCGAAGGCAGTCTGATGCTGGCCTCGCATGCCCTTGCGCTGGCCGGTGTTCCCCTGCACCGCGTGTTGCGTCGTGTTCGCGAAGTCAGAGATAGCCGATATGCCCTGCTGCGCGGCTATTTTCATGGGTCGATGGATGACGTCAGTGAACGCAGCGCAGAGATTTTGTTGCGATCGTTCAGTGTGTCGGAGACATCGCCATCGGTCGGAGCGACACTCGGATCTCTGCGGCTCGATGAGATCGGCGTGGAGATGACAAGCCTGCGTCGCGGTAAGGAGCGCCCCAGCATTGATGCTGGTCTTGTGATCCAGGCCCACGATGTCATGGTGATGCGGGGCGCATCTGAGGCCCTTGCCCTTGCTGAGGAACTCTTAAGCGGCGATCGCGCCTAAAATAGGGTCGCTCCTCTCTTTTTCGCATCTGATTAGGACTCCCTTTGCCCTCTGATGACTTTGTCTCTGTTCAGCAGAAAGCTGCAGTTGCCCCCGGCGCCCCGGAATCATCTCCTGTAGTGACGTTTCGCCGCCTGAGCTTTGGCTATGGCGAGCGGCAAATCATTGATGGCGTGAGTTTTGAGATTCGGTCGGGCCAGGTGGTGGCCCTCATGGGCGGCTCCGGCGTAGGAAAGACAACGCTGCTGCGGCTCATCAGCGGCCTGGTCGCGCCCCAGCAGGGCACCGTTGAGGTCTTTGGAAAGCCGCTCGACAGCACACAACAGACTCGGCTGTATGAGGCCCGCCGCCGTATGGGCCTGCTGTTTCAGTTTGGCGCCCTGTTTACCGATTTGACGTGCTTTGAGAATGTGGCATTTCCAATCCGCGAGCACACCAACTTATCGGAATCGATGATTCGTGACCTCGTGTTGCTCAAGCTTGAGTGTGTTGGGCTGCGGGGTGCCGCCGAGTTAAAGCCCTCTGAGATTTCGGGCGGCATGGCCCGAAGAGTCGCGCTTGCCCGTGCGATCGCCTTGGATCCCGAACTCATTCTTTACGATGAGCCCTTTGCCGGCCTTGATCCCATATCGCTCGGTGTCACTGCCAATCTTATTCGCGGACTCAATAATGCATTGGGCGCCACTTCAGTTGTCGTGACGCACGATGTTGCCGAGACATTCGCAATTGCGGATCGGATTTTTGTATTTGCGCCTTCACCAACGGGAGCAAAGCTGGCCGCCCAAGGCACACCTGAGGAGCTTCGAATGAGCGAGGATCCGTTTGTGCGGCAGTTCCTGGATGGCCGAATGGATGGTCCGGTCCGATTTCACTATCCGGCCCCTCCGATCGGCCAGGCATTCGGACTCGGAGGCCCGTGATGGCGATCGTCGATTCAATCGCATCGCTCGGCCAGGCCTGCATTCGCTTCGTGCTTGGGCTTGGCAATTTTGCAATTCTTCTGGCCAAGATTCTGCTGCGTACCGGGACCATCTGGAGACGGCCGCGGCTGATTGGGGCCCAGGTGCATTTTTTAGGCAATCATTCCCTTGCCATCATTTTGGTGGCGGGGCTTTTTGTCGGCCTGGTGCTCGGCCTTCAGGGCTATTACACACTGCGGCGTTATGGGTCTGAGCAGGCCCTGGGCCTCCTGGTCGCGTTGGCATTGGTTCGGGAGCTGGGCCCGGTCATTGCAGCCCTTTTGTTTGCGGGCCGTGCGGGCACCTCACTGACTGCAGAGATTGGGCTGATGAAGGCGGGCGAGCAGCTCGCTGCCTTGGAGACCATGGCCGTGGATCCGGTTGCCCGTGTTTTAGGCCCGCGTTTTTATGGCGGACTCATCGCGGTCCCGCTGCTGGCAACGCTCTTTTCCGCGGTGGGCATTCTCGGGGGCTGGCTGGTTGGGGTGGTCCTGATCGGCGTGGATCCTGGGGCCTTCTGGTCCCAGATGTCGGGAGGCGTCGATTTCTGGGATGACGTGGTCAATGGTGTAATTAAGAGTGTTGTATTTGGAATTGCGGTCACCCAGATTGCCTTGATGCAGGGCTATGGCGCCCAGCCCACCCCGGAAGGCGTGGCTCGGGCAACGACGTTAACAGTCGTGGTGGGATCACTCGCCGTTTTAGGACTTGATTTTGTGCTGACCGCACTCATGTTTGGAGAGCTTTGAAAATGCAGGCGCGAAACCTAAATCTTGCTGTCGGGGCCTTTGTGCTGCTGGGCCTACTGGCGCTGCTATTTATGGCCCTTCAGGTCAGCAATCTCGGCGCGAGAAGCGCATCCAACACCTACGAATTGAAAGCGTATTTCGACAATATCGGCGGGCTAAAGCCTCGGGCTGCGGTCCGCAGCGCGGGAGTGGTCGTTGGCCGGGTCCGCCAGATTCAGTTTGATGATCAGCAGTATCAGGCCCTCGTACTTCTTGATATGGACGCCCGCTATCAGTTTCCGAAAGACACCTCAGCAAAGATTCTGACCTCAGGATTGCTGGGTGATAACTATGTCGGCCTTGAGCCGGGTGGAGACGCCGAGATGCTGAAGGCGGCGGACCGCATTCGGATGACCCAGTCTGCGGTGGTCTTGGAAAATCTAATCTCACAATTCCTTTACAACAAAGCCACAGAGCCTTCGGCACCGGGCGGCGGATCGCGCAAATAAACGCTGGCGATGAAACCCATACTTCGACTCGTGATGGTGATTGGCCTTGCGGCATCCGCGGGATGTGCAAGCCTGCCCGCGGGCAATATTAATGACCCCCGTGATCCCTGGGAGCGCTATAACCGGGCTGTTTTTGACTTTAATGATGGTGTTGATCGAGCGGTGGTGAAGCCCCTGGCGCAGGCCTACCGCGACTATGTTCCGGATATTGCCCAAAAGGGACTACGAAATTTTTTCAGCAATCTTCGTGACGTCATCATTGCGATCCATCAGTTACTGCAGGCAAAGCCAGAGGCGGCGGCCACCGCAGGAGGCCGGGTCCTCATCAACACAACGGTGGGTGTGTTGGGGCTGGGAGATCCAGCATCCTCGATGGGGCTTACGAAGACCAATGAAGACTTCGGCCAGACCTTCGGCCGCTGGGGTGTGGGGCCGGGTCCCTACTTCGTGCTGCCGCTGCTGGGCCCGAGCACGGTCCGAGACGCAGTGGGCACCGTTGCTGATTTCAGCTTTGACCCGGTCGGCTCAGTCTTTGAGCAAGGCACAGGCCGAACGATCGCGTATGGATTGATCGCCATTGATCGCAGAAAAGATCTTTTGGATGCGCAGGATACGATTGAGGCGTTATCGTTTGACCGTTATTCGGGAGTACGAGATGCCTGGCTAGCCCGCCGCCGCAGCTTGGTTTATGACGGTGATCCGCCGCCTGAAAAATTCAAAGAAGACTGAGAAAGAAAAAAGAAAGCTCCCCGATGAATCGTCCCTTCCGTCATGTTGTCGCCGTGATGCTGCTGATGGCAGGCCTATCTTCTGGACTTCAGGCCCAAAACAGCCCCGATGAGTTCATTCGAACAATCTCTCAAAGCGTACTGGATGATCTAAAGGCAGATCGCAGCCTGCAGTCCGGCGATATTGAAAGACTCAACGTGTTGGTTGAGCGAAAAGTGATGCCGTATGTTGATTTTCAACGCATGACCGCCCTCTCAGTGGGCCGCAACTGGCGGGCCGCAACGCCGGAGCAGCAGCGGGCTTTGATGCAGGAGTTTCGCCGCTTACTTCTGCTCACCTATTCCGGCGCGGTGCGCCAAGTGAACGATGTTACTTTTCAGGTCCGGCCGACACGCGGTAAGCCCGATGACGATGAAATTATTGTCCGCACGCAAGTCGTACGGCCCGGACGCGAACCGATTCTGATTGACTATCGGATGCAGAAATCGGGCAGCAGCTGGAAGATTTTTGATTTGAATATCATGGGGCTCTGGCTGGTGGAGCATTACCGCAATCAGTTTGCCCAGGTCGTTGGCGCCTCGGGTATTGATGGGTTGATTCAGTCGTTGAGAGAAAAAAATCAGACCCTCGCCATGAGTGGCGGCAACGCGCGATAGTGGGTGCCAGTCTTTCGCGATGAGCCCGATTCGACTCACGTTTTCTGAGCGCCTGGATTTGCAAAATGCGATGTCGGAGCTTGGCGCACATCAGCGATCGCTGGAGGCATCTGGCCAACAATCGCAGCCGACACACGCACCTGAATCGATCGTTGCGGATCTTAGCGGCTTGCGCGAGGTCGATACCGCCGCGCTGGCAGTTCTGCTTCAGCTGGATCGTGAAACGCGCCGACGTTTTGGAAAGTCCTTGGTTATTGCGTCTGCGCCACAGCAGTTACGCGCCCTGGCTGAACTGACATCGGTGGATCGTCTGATGACCTGGCAGGCATGAGCGCCACATCAATTTCTGCGGTTGATATTCAGCAGGTTTCAAAGCAGTACGTTGGAAAGAGAGGCTCAGTTCAGGCGCTCTCCGATGTCAGCCTAAAAATTCAGCAGGGCGAATTTGTTGGCCTTCTAGGCCCGAATGGCGCCGGCAAAACAACGCTGATTCAAATTCTGTCAGGCCTGGTCCGTCCGAGCACGGGCCGAGTCGCAATCCTCGGCCATGATGTACAGCAGGATCCGTTCATGGCCCGACGTGCCCTTGGCGTGGTGCCCCAAGAGCTGGTGTTCGATCCTTTTTTTACGGTACGAGAAACTCTGAAAATTCAGTCGGGCTTTTTCGGCCTATCCGGCAACGACGCCTGGATCGACGAGCTGTTGATGCATCTGGGGCTTCAGGATAAGGCCGATGCCAATATGCGGGCGCTGTCGGGCGGCATGAAGCGAAGGGTCTTGGTCGCGCAGGCCCTGGTGCATCGGCCCCCGGTGATCGTTCTGGATGAGCCAACCGCAGGCGTTGATGTTGAACTTCGCCAGAGCCTTTGGGCCTTTATCCGTCGGCTCAATGAACAGGGCCATACGGTCATGCTGACCACGCACTACCTTGAAGAGGCGGAGTCTCTCTGCAGCCGGGTCATTTTGCTGAAGTCGGGCAGTGTGTTGGCCGATCAGCCGACCAAAGCGCTCCTGCAGCATCCCGATGACAGCCTGGAGACGGTCTTTTTGCGCATGCTCAGGGAGCATCCCACTGCCACATCCTCGGCGTAAGTAGGCGGCAGGGCGGCTACAATCGCCGCATGGTGACACCAGAAAGTATCCAATCCGACATTGCTGAAGGCTTAAGCTGCGAGCACCTCTCGGTGGAGGGCGACGGCCATCACTTCGAGGCCGTGATTGTGAGCGCGGCCTTTGAGGGTAAGCGGCCTATCGCCCGCCATCAGATGGTGTATGCGGTTTTGGGCGATCGCATGAAAGCGGAAATTCACGCCCTATCAATGCGCACGCTAACGCCCGCCGAGTGGGCGGCTTCACGCCGCTGATTATTACAGCGTCACGGGCATTCGCAGGGCGAGTTGCCTAGAGCGCATTCATCATATGGACCGATTCCAAATTCACGGCGGCAGACCCCTTCAGGGAGAGATTTCCGTGTCGGGCGCAAAAAATGCGGCCCTGCCGATTCTCTGTGCATCGTTACTCAGCGCAGAGCCACTGGTGCTCTCGAATGTGCCGCGTCTGCGTGATGTTGGCACGATGAAAAAGCTTCTGATGCAGATGGGCACCCGAATTGAGACGGTGTGCCAGCAGGCTGATGGCCAAGAGCAACTCTGTCTGACCTCAGATGCCATGACGCACCTTCAGGCGCCCTATGAACTGGTAAAAACCATGCGGGCCTCTGTATTGGTGCTGGGCCCGATGCTGGCCCGCTTCGGCGAGGCCTTAGTCAGCCTTCCTGGAGGCTGTGCGATTGGCCAACGGCCCGTTGATCAGCACATTAAGGGCCTGACTGCGATGGGTGCGGAGATACAAATCGAGCACGGCTACATTAAGGCGCAGGCGAAACGTCTGCGCGGGGCACGAATCGTCACAGATATGGTGACGGTCACGGGCACCGAGAATCTGATGATGGCCGCAGTCCTTGCGGAGGGCACCACCGTCATTGACAACGCCGCCCGTGAGCCAGAAGTCGTGGATCTTGCCAATTGCCTGATCCGAATGGGTGCTCGCATCGAGGGTGCAGGCACAGATCGCGTCGTGATTCACGGCGTGGATCGACTCGGTGGTACGCAACACGCCATCATGGCGGATCGAATCGAGGCCGGTACATTTTTGTGTGCAGTTGCTGCAGCCGGCGGAGATGTTCTTGTGCAGCATGCGCAATCGGACATGATGGGCGCGACCATCGAAAAGCTGCGTGAGGCGGGTGTACGCCTACAGGAGTCTGAGCAAGGGATTCGGGTGATTGCAGAGTCGCGGCCAAAGCCGATCAATTTTCGAACCGCTCCTTTCCCGGGCCTTGCAACCGACATGCAGGCCCAGCTGATGACCGTCTCATCGATTGCCCAGGGCACAAGCATCATCACCGAGACGATTTTCGAGAATCGTTTCATGCATGTCCAGGAGCTACGCCGGCTTGGCGCTGAGATTGAGGTCGATGGCCACACCGCAGTCGTGAAGGGGGTGGCGGACCTGTCGGGCGCGCGGGTCATGGCAACGGATCTCCGCGCCTCTGCGGGACTTGTGATCGCCGCCTTGGTCGCGAAGGGCGAAACCGAGATCGATCGCATTTATCATTTGGATCGCGGCTATGACCGTATGGAGCAAAAACTTGGCGCAATAGGTGCCCGAGTGCTGCGATTGACCGAGAAAGCCTAAGCCATGATGACGTTTGCCCTTTCGAAGGGCCGGATATTTGATGAAGCCCTGCCGCTTCTTAAGTTGGCCGGCCTGCTGCCGCAGGAGTCGCCGGAGTCGTCACGGCGTCTGATTCTTGAAACACAGCGTGCCGATCTAAGGCTTTTGATTGTGCGCGCAAGCGATGTGCCAACCTATGTGCAATATGGCGCTGCCGATCTTGGGATTGCCGGATCGGATGTCTTGGCCGAGCAGGGCAGTGAGGGCCTGGTGCAGCCGGTGGACCTGGGAATTGCCAGGTGCCGCATGTCGGTGGCAGTGCCGGATGGCCTGGATTATCAGGCCATGGTCCAGCGCGGGGCCCGCATTCGGGTGGCCAGCAAATATGTACAAATTGCCAAGACCCATTTCGCAGCTAAGGGCATGCATGTAGATCTCATCAAGTTATATGGCTCGATGGAGCTCGCGCCCTTAGTCGGACTCGCCGATGTCATTGTCGATCTGGTTTCGACCGGTGGCACACTGAAAGCCAATGGCCTAAAAGAGGTCGAAAAGATTTCCGATGTCTCGGCGCGGCTCATCGTGAATCAGGCGGCATTAAAGACTCGGCCCGAGCAGCTCAGGCCGCTGATGAATGCCCTTGCCCAGGCGACATCACGGGGCTGATGGCATGGCGTTAGTCAACATCGCCCGGCTCACCACGCACGCGCCTGACTTTCAGTCGAGGCTTGCCGCGTTATTGCGCTTTGATGCGGCCCAGGATCAGGCCATCGCCGACACTGTAAAAGCGATCATTCGCGAGATCCGTACCCGTGGAGATATGGCACTTTTGGAGATCACTGCCCGATTCGATCAGCTGAATGCTACATCAGTCGCGGCGTTGGAGATCTCACCGCAAGCACTTCGTCAGGCCTTCGAAGACCTTCCCGATGCGCAGCGTGCCGCCCTAACGGAGGCCGCTGCCCGCATCAAAGCGTTTCATGAATTGCAACGGCAATCGTCCTGGAGCCACACCGATAGCCTCGGGAACCGTCTCGGCCAGCGAATTTCCGCGCTCGATCGTGCTGGCCTGTATGTGCCTGGCGGTAAGGCAGCCTACCCGTCCTCGGTGCTGATGAATGCGATTCCCGCGAAAGTCGCCGGGGTTGGGGAGCTCATCATGGTGGTGCCTACGCCGCAAGGCGCACGCAATCCACTGGTGCTCGCAGCCGCCTGGATTGCAGGCGTTGATCGGGTCTTCACGATCGGTGGTGCCCAGGCGGTGGCCGCACTGGCCTACGGCACATCAACGATTCCGGCGGTCGACAAGATTGTTGGCCCCGGCAATGCTTATGTTGCGGAGGCCAAGCGGCAGGTCTTTGGCCAGGTCGGTATCGACATGATTGCAGGCCCCTCAGAGATTTTGGTGATCTGCGATGGCAAGACCGATCCCGACTGGATTGCGATGGATCTCTTTTCACAGGCGGAGCACGATGAGCTTGCGCAGTCGATTCTCTTGGCACCCGATGCCGGTTTTTTAGATGCAGTCCAGTCCTCGATCGATCGGCTAATTGTCGAGATGCCGCGCCAGGCAGTCATTCGAAAATCCATGGAGGGCCGGGGCGCACTTATCCAGGTGCAGGACCTCGAAGAGGCCTGCACAATCGCCTCATCGATTGCAGCCGAGCATTTGGAGATTTCTACTGATCAGCCTGAGCATTGGGCAGAAAAGATTCGCCATGCGGGCGCGATATTTCTCGGACGCTATGCGTCGGAGTCTCTGGGAGACTATTGCGCAGGCCCGAATCACGTATTGCCCACGATGCGCACGGCCCGGTTTTCTTCTCCGCTCGGTGTGTATGACTTTCAAAAACGCACCAGCATGGTGGAAATCAGCGCCGAAGGCGCACAACAGCTCGGAATGATCGCTGCAACGCTGGCCGTCGGAGAGCAGCTGCTTGCCCATGCCCGGGCTGCCGAACTCAGGCTGACGGATTCACTGAGGAAATAATCCCGGTAAGGGCATCTAAGAGCCGGCGAATTTCATCTTCAGTCCCAACGGTAATTCGCAGATAGTGATCGATTTTTGGCATTGCAAAGTGCCGCACCAGAATATGTTGATCACGCAGGGCCTTGGCGAGCACTGCACCCGCAAAGCGGGGGTGGCGGGTGAAGACAAAATTCGCATGCGATGGAATCACCTCAAAGCCTAAGTCCGATAGGCCCTTAGCCATGGTCTGCCGCGACCGCACGATTCGCGCACGATTTTCTTCAAACCAAACCGTATCCAGAATGGCCGCTGCCGCACCTGCTGCGGCGAGCCGATCCATTGGGTAGGAGTTAAAGCTGTTCTTGATTCGATTCAGCGCATCCAGTAATGCGGGCTGTCCGATTGCAAAGCCCACCCTCAGTCCAGCGAGCGCCCGAGATTTCGACAACGATTGTGTCACCAGCAGATTCGGGTGCTGCAGCGTCAGCGGTACGCAGGATTCGGCACCAAAATCAACATATGCCTCATCCACCACGACAAGCCGATCAGGCCGCTCGGTGGTAAGGGCCTCAATGTCGCGCCGTGCGAGGGCCCGCCCTGTTGGTGCATTGGGGTTGGGAAAAATGACTGCATGGGCCTTAGCCGGAATTTTCTGAAGATCTAAAGAAAAATCATCCTCGAGGCGCAGGCATTCGTAGTGAATCCCATAGAGCCGGCAGTAGGTGGGATAAAAGCTGTACGTGATTTCGGGAAACACCAGCGGCGGTGTTTCACCCGGACCTTTGCCCTTGCCATCCAGCAGTCCCTGAAACACAAATGCTAAAACTTCGTCTGAGCCATTGCCGACAAACACATGGTCTGCGGGAACGCCGCAGGCCTGCCCAATCGCCTGCCGCAAGGCGCCCGACTCGGGGTCGGGGTAAAGCCGCAGGCGTTCGTCTGCCGCCGCCCGAATCGCCGCCAAGGCCTTAGAGGAAGGCGGATAGGGGTTCTCATTGGTGTTTAACTTGACCAGCCCAGGAATATTCGGCTGCTCCCCTGGGGTGTAGGGCGATAACTCCCGTACCAATGAACTCCAAAATTTACTCATGCGCAGAAATGTATCATTGCACCAAAGGAGCTGTTATGAGAGTTGCCGAAGTCCGTCGCGACACCGCTGAGACACAGATTCAGGTCAGCCTGAATCTTGATGGCTCGGGCCAGCGCAGCCTGGATTCAGGCCTGCCATTTCTGGACCATATGCTGGATCAAATTGCGCGGCACGGGCTCATTGATCTGGTGATCCATGCGAAAGGCGACCTGCAAATTGATGCTCACCATACTGTGGAAGATATTGGCATTACCTTGGGCCAAGCATTTGCAAAGGCCGTAGGCGATAAGCGCGGCATTTGCCGCTACGGCCATGCCTATGTGCCGCTCGATGAGGCGTTATCGCGCGTGGTCGTGGATCTGTCGGGCCGGCCCGGGCTTGAGTTTGGTGTGAAATGGAAGCGCAGCATGGTGGGCCAATTCGACTTGGACCTCATTCATGAGTTTTTCCAGGGCTTTGTGAATCACGCCCAGATCACCCTGCATATTGATAACTTGAAAGGCGAGAACGCCCACCATCAGTGCGAAACGATTTTTAAGGCCTTCGCCCGGGCGTTGCGTGTGGCGGTGACAGCGGATCCTCGCCTGTCGCAGGATGTCATTCCGTCGACCAAGGGAAGCCTTTAAGCAACCGATCGGCGAAGCGGCCGATCTCATAAGCAAAGACGTGATCAGTTGATTGCCATTGTTGATTACGGATCAGGAAATCTGCGCAGCGTGCTTCGGGCGTTTCGCGCGGTTGCGCCTCAGGCCGATGTGCAGATTGTTGATTCGGCTTCGCAGATTGATCGGGCGGAGCGGGTGGTTTTTCCTGGGCAAGGCGCGATGCACGATTGCATGGCAAGCCTGCGCCATTCGGGCCTGCGGGATGCAGTTCTTGCGGCCTGCCGAACCAAGCCCTTTTTTGGCATCTGCGTGGGCGAACAGATGCTGTTTGATCGCAGCGAAGAGGGCAACACCGACGGCCTCGGGGTCTTACCGGGCGAGGTGGTCTTATTTTCGGCCGATCGCGGTGCACGGGATCACACAGGCCGGCCCCTGAAGGTGCCGCATATGGGCTGGAATCAGGTCCAATGGTGTGCTGAGCATCCGGTTTTAAGCGGCGTTCAGACCGGCAGCTGGTTTTATTTTGTCCATAGCTTTCATGCCGAGCCAAAAGAGGCGCCACTGGTGCTGGGCCAAAGCGATTACGGAACGCGCTTTACCTGTGCGGTGGCCAGGGATAACATCATTGCTACTCAATTTCACCCCGAAAAAAGCGCGAACTCTGGCCTGAAACTGCTGTCGAATTTTGTGACCTGGAATCCTTAGACCTTAGCCATGCTGTTAATTCCCGCGATTGATTTAAAAGATGGTCAGTGCGTCCGCCTCAAGCAAGGCGACCTGAAGGCGGCGACAGTATTTTCGGATCAGCCTGGCGAAATGGCCACGCACTGGAAAAATCAGGGTGCCCGCCGCCTGCATGTGGTGGACCTCAACGGCGCAGTCGCGGGCCGGCCGAAAAATGAGCCAGCCTTTAAGGCCATCATGAAGGCCTTGGGTAGAGAGATTCCGGTTCAGATTGGTGGCGGCATTCGTGATCTCGATACCATCGAGCGCTTTCTCGATGATGGCGCGTCTTATATGGTGATTGGCACGGCCGCCGTGAAAAATCCGGGCCTGCTGCAGGATGCCTGTGTTGCATTTCCTGGTCACATCATTGTGTCGATTGATGCCAAAGATGGCAAAGTCGCTACCGATGGCTGGAGCAAGCTCTCAGGCCACGAGGTCATCGATCTGGCCAAGAAATTCGAGGACTACGGCGTTGAATCGATTCTGTACACGGATATCGGCCGCGATGGCATGCTCACCGGCGTCAATATCGAGGCAACGCTTAAGCTTGCCGAGAGCGTGAGCGTGCCGATTATTGCCAGTGGCGGAATCGCAAGCATGAAAGACATTGATGCACTATGTAAGCTTGAGCCAGAGGGCATCACTGCGGCGATCCTCGGCCGGTCACTCTACGAAGGCCATATCGATTTCAAAAAGGCGCAAAAGCGCGCCGATAATTTCGCTAAAAAATAAATCGAATGCTCGCTAAGCGCATCATTCCCTGCCTGGATGTCAACGCAGGCCGGGTTGTTAAAGGCGTGAACTTTGTGTCGCTACGTGATGCCGGAGATCCCGTTGAAATCGCCCGCCGCTATGATCAGCAAGGTGCCGATGAAGTCACCTTTCTCGATATCACCGCTTCTAGCGATGATCGTGATCTTATTCTGCCGATGATCGAGGCGGTGGCTGATCAGGTGTTCATTCCGCTGACGGTGGGCGGTGGCGTCCGCACCGTCGAGGATGTCCGCAGGCTTTTAAATGCAGGCGCCGACAAAATCAGTATCAATACCGCTGCGATTCAGCAGCCGGGTCTGATTCGCGACTGCTCAGGTAAGTTTGGTGCCCAGTGCATCGTCGTGGCCATTGATGCCAAGCGTGTCGGTGACCACTGGGAAGTCTTCACCCATGGCGGCCGCAATGCCACGGGCCTAGATGCGGTCCAGTGGGCCAGCCGCGTGATGGGCTTGGGCGCGGGCGAGATTTTGCTCACCAGTATGGATCGTGATGGTACCGGCCAAGGCTTTGATCTCGAGCTGACGCGTGCCGTTTCTGAGTCGGTATCAATTCCAGTGATTGCCAGTGGTGGCGTGGGATGCCTTGAGCATCTCTATGAGGGTGTCACCCAAGGCGCAGCCGATGCTGTGCTGGCTGCCTCGATATTTCATTTCGGTGAGCACACGATTGGTGAGGCGAAAGCCTATCTCTCAGGCCGCGGTGTTTGTGTGCGCAGCACCGCATCACCCAGTAAGGCTGCGCGATGAACCAAGATTGGCTTGACTCAGTGAAGTGGGATGCCAACGGCCTTGTCACAGCGGTAGCGCAGGATGCGCTCACTAAGCGTGTGTTGATGGTGGCATGGATGAATCGTGAGGCCCTGTTGGAGACCGCAACCACCCGACGCGCGGTTTATTTTTCACGTTCTCGTCAGCGTTTATGGCGCAAGGGCGAGGAGTCAGGCCATCTTCAGCGGATTCAAGAAATTCGGCTGGACTGCGATGCGGATGTGATCCTGCTCTTGGTCGAGCAGGTCGGCGGCATTGCCTGCCACACAGGCCGAGAGTCTTGCATGTATTTACAGCTTCAGTCCGATGACAACGCCAAGGCATCACAGGGCGGCGCCGCAGCGCTTTCGTTAAGGTGGCAGGCGGTTGACCCGGTGCTGAAAGACCCGAAAACGCTTTACGCTTTGCCGGCCAAGGATCCACACGAAGGCGGTTCGGCGTAGACTTTGGTCAAAATCAATTTGTTATGACCACATCCTTGCCCGATCCAAAAATGCTGTCACCGGATACCGATATCCGTGACCCAGCGGCCGTGTTGTCGCGTTTAGCCGATGTCATCGCCAGCCGCCGAGGCCTCGATCCCCAGAGTTCCTATGTTGCACGCCTGCTGGCCGGCGCCCCAGATGCAGCCTTGAAAAAGGTGGGCGAAGAGGCCGCCGAGGTGATCATGGCCGCAAAAGACGGCGTTGCGCTGCGGACCTTAAGTGAGATGGCCGATCTCTGGTTTCACTGCCTTGTCGTGCTAGAGCAGTCGGGCCTGAGGCCTGAGCAGGTTTTGGTGGAGCTGGCCCGCCGCGAGGGCATCTCTGGCCTAGATGAAAAGGCGGCACGCCGTGCCGAACAAAAAACCTAAAGCCCGACACTTATGACGACCTCAGCCGACTGTATTTTCTGCAAAATCGCTCAAGGCCAGATTCCCTCAAAGAAAATCTATGAAGACGGCGATTTCATCGCCTTTCATGACATCAACCCCCGGGCGCCAATTCACCTGCTGGTGATTCCAAAACTCCATATTGAATCGTTGCAGCATGTGGATGCCTCGCACCAGGAGCTCTTGGGGAAAATGCTAGTGCTTGCGCCCAAGTTGGCCGCGGAAAATGGGGCCTCCGAGGGCTTTAAAACGCTGATTAATACGGGTCCCGCGGGTGGACAGGAGGTGTATCATCTGCACCTCCATATTCTAGGCGGCAGGCC
>JAGWXV010000007.1 GCA_018969705.1 Betaproteobacteria bacterium | reverse complement strand
GAGCAACAAAAGCAACGTTCGTCATAACAACTCCTCAGTGGGAATAAACAATAAAAACTTCTTCTTCAAAAAAACCAGGCTCTGATGTTTTTTCAGTGCCCCTCATGAGCCTGGCCGAGATACACCAAGGTCAGCATCATGAAAATGAAGCCCTGGAGTAACACGATCAGGATATGGAAGATCGCCCAGATGGAGCCAGCGATCACATGGCCAACAAAACCAAACAGTGTCGCCGTGCCGCCCAGCAGAGCAATCAAACAAAAGACGAGCTCGCCGGCATACATATTTCCGAAAAGCCGCATGCCAAGCGAAACAGTCTTGGCAACAAACTCAATAATGTTCAGTCCAAGGTTCGGTAGCCAGAGTGCAGGATGGGATCCAAACGGCGCACAAAACAGTTCATGGACAAAACCGCCCAGGCCTTTGATTTTGACGTTATAAAAAATCATCAAGGCAAACACACCGAGCGCCATGCCGAGGCTTCCATTCAAATCCGCCGTCGGCACGATCCGGTGGTAATGAATAACGCTATCCAAGCCCGTCACGGCAAATAAAAAGTGCGGCAAATCCACCGGCAAGAGATCCAGGGCGTTCATAAAAATCACCCACAGAAACACCGTGAGCGCCAGCGGGGCGATGAACTGACGATTGCCATGCACGATTGACTTTGACTGCTCTTCGACCAACTCCACCACAAGCTCGACAGCGGCCTGAAAGCGGCCCGGCACGCCAGATGTAGCCTTGCGCGCTGCCGACCAGAGCAGCAGGATCACCAGCAGCCCCATAGAGACCGACCAAAACATGGTGTCCAGATTCAGCACGGAGAAATCGACAATCGACTCCTGAGGCTTACCAGTTGTCGTGAGATGCCCCAGGTGATGAATAATGTATTCGGAAGCGGTTGGGGCGGTATTGGATGCCATTCGTTTTTGCTCTTATTTTTCTAAATCAAAACTGCAATTTTCAATATCCCTTAAAGCGCCTGACATTCTAAATTCTTTTCACGCACTACCCGCCCGGCTCGCCCGACGCGGGCGCTGTGTGTTGATCCCAGCGCTGCTGAAACCAGGGCGCCAGCAGCAAGGACTTCAGCGCAACAATGATTCCAGCAATGAAAGCTCCCCATGACAGGGGCACAATCCATTGGCTACACAGCCACAACAACAAGACCGACAGGCCAAGCTTTAGAAACTCGCCCACCAACAGCACGACGGGCACAACATGGGAGGCGCTGGCCTTGATCCGCATCGCCAATAAGGCATTCGGAATAACGATTGAGCCTCCCCCAGCCACTAGCGACAGGGCCTGCATTGGGCCCCACACCAGCAAAACTAAAACCCCCAAGAGCAATGTGACGACGGCCTGAAGTCCAACCGCAATCAACACTTTTTTATCTTTTTTCTCGCCCCAAATCTCAGGGCGTAATTCACTGCACTAAAGGGCCCCAAAGGATAGCCGTGCCCAAGATCAGGTGTCAATTTAAGCCCGGCCATCAGAGCGTCATCACGCTGTCCGATCAAGTCTCTGGCAGGCCCTCTGGGACCAACAAAGCAATAACGCCGTCCAGTTCATCCATATTCGAAAAACGAATCGTCAGCTCGCCGCGTCCACCTCGGGCCTGCTTGAGCACGACCGGCAGGCCGAGTGCGTCAGAAATCTGATCTTGGACCCGCATCCAGTCACGCGAAGCGGCAGGGGCTGTTTTTGCGCCCGACTTCTTTGGGGCGATCGCAGCCTGTGACTTGGCCACGAGTCGCTCCGCCTCGCGAACCGAGAGGCCCTCGGCGACGATGCGCTGGGCAAGGGTTCGCTGCAAAGCCGATGGCAGCGGCAAGAGCGCGCGTGCATGGCCCGCGTCTATAGTTTGATCGCGAAGCAACTGCTGAACTGGGGCCGGAAGCTGAAGAAGGCGCAAAAGATTTGTAGTGGCACTTCGCGATCGGCCAACCGCCTTGGCCGCCTGCTCATGGGTCAGCCCAAACTCGCGGATCAGTCGATCGATGCCCTGGGCCTCCTCCAGCACGGTGAGGTCCTCGCGCTGCAGGTTTTCAATCAACGCCATCGCCAGCGCGGCCTGATCATCGACATCGCGCACCAGGACGGGCACCTCTTTTAAGCCCGCAATCTGGGCCGCCCTGAATCGGCGCTCGCCTGCAATGATCTCGTAGCTCGGCGCGCCCGCTGCCGAGCGGGCAAGCGGCCGAACGAGCAACGGCTGCATAATTCCTTGGGCACGAATTGAGTCAGCAAGCTCCTCAAGGCTCTGACCATCCATGGCCTGCCGGGGCTGGTATTTGCCGGGCTTGAGCAGAGAAATCGCCAGGCTTTGCTGCGCGCTTTTTTGCGTTGAGGCCGGGCTCGTCCCGCCTAAAAGTGCATCTAGTCCCCTGCCGAGGCCCTTCTTTTTCAAGCTGCTCACACGTCCTCCATTTGCTCAGCTCGGCCGAGCCGGCTGATCAGTTCTTCCCCAAACTCAAGATAAGCCTTCGAGCCACGCGAGCCAGGGTCATAGACAATGCCGGGCTGGCCATAGCTTGGCGCCTCCGCGAGCCTGACGTTGCGAGGAATCACGGCCCGAAATACCTTATCCCCGAAGTGGGCCACTAACTGGTCTGAAACCTGCTGAGAAAGCGTCATTCGAGGATCAAACATGACCCTTAAAAGCCCAACCACTTCGATTTCTGGATTAAGGTTCGCATGAACCCGTTTGATTGAGTTCACAAGGTCGGACAGGCCCTCGAGTGCGAAATATTCGCACTGCATCGGAATGATGACTCCGTGCGCCGCGCACAGCCCATTTAAGGTCAAAAGAGAGAGCGAGGGCGGGCAGTCCAGGACCACAAAATCGTAGTCCTCTGCCACCGCTTTTAATGCGCCCGCCAAACGATGCTCGCGGCCTTCAAGGCCCACCAGCTCAATCTCGGCGCCCGCCAGATCACGGTTGGCGGCCAAAACATCGTAGCCGCCGTCGGCGGAGTGAAGCCGCGCATCGGCGGCCCCCGCCAAACCAAGCAACACCGGGTAGACCGTCTGGGCTACGGCCTGCTTGTCGATGCCACTTCCCAT
Organism: Betaproteobacteria bacterium; assembly: GCA_018969705.1. Lineage (GTDB taxonomy): Bacteria > Pseudomonadota > Gammaproteobacteria > Burkholderiales > Burkholderiaceae_A > Lacustribacter. Next base: position 33,409 of record JAGWXV010000007.1, on the reverse strand, counting down.
CGTGGCGTTGCCCTGGGGGTCAAGATCAACCAGCAGCACACGCTCGCCGAGTCGAGAAAGCGCAGCGGCCAGATTTACGGCGGTCGTAGTCTTTCCTACGCCCCCCTTCTGGTTGGCAATCGCATAAATCCGGGCGCTCATTTTTCCCGTGTCGCCAAAATCAAATGCCGTTCGGCAGAAAGGCCGGGCACGTCCAAACGAATCGCCGGGCAGGTCCGAAGTTCTATACTCTGATTGGCCATTTTTATGAGTAAATGTTCACTAACTTTTTTATTCTGACGCCCAGTCATTGCCGCCCACCACGTCCCGGGGCCAGAAATTCCTGCTGTGAGCGCCAGAAATGACTGCAAATCCGCAAATGCCCGAGAGGTAACAAGATCCGCCCTCAGCTTTCCGGAGAGGTCCCTGACATCAGATTCGATCACTCTAACCCGACCAGCCCAGCCCAGCTGTCCGATGACATGCCGCAAAAACGCCGCTTTTTTTTGTTGCCGCTCAATCAGATCAAACCGAGATTCTGGCATGACCGCAGCCCAGACGACTCCCGGAGCGCCCATGCCACTACCAACATCCGCGATCAGGCCCTTATCAAGGCCGCCGCAGGCCCGCAGCGCCGCTTGCCAGGCCACCAGGCTATCCAAGATGTGTTTGGTCACTTGTTCGTCCGGGGACTCAATCGCAGTAAGGCTATGAACCTGATTCCAGCGATTGAGTAACTCAAGATAATGGCCGAGCATCGCAGCCTGGGGTGCTGAGAGCGCAACCCCGGCCGATGCACATGCGGCCGAAACCCGCTCCTCTGCTGGCCCCAAATCCTGGGCCGCCTGGGATCTGCCCACAGGCTAGGCCGCCTTCTGACCGGAGTCGAGCTGCTGGACTGCCCGCAAGCGCTTCAGATGAATCCAAAGCAGCGAAATGGCCGCAGGCGTCACCCCCGAGATTCGAGCGGCCTGGCCAAGGGTCGTGGGCCGGATCGTCTCAAGCTTTTGCCGAACCTCAATCGACAGGCCGCGGACCGCCCCATAGTCCATGGCTTCGGGGATGTTGGACCGCTCCTGGGCCTGATTGCGGGCCACTTCATCCTGCTGGCGAGCAATGTAGCCCGCATATTTAGCCTGAATTTCAACCTGCTCTACGACCGAGTCTGGCAGCTCCACAGGGGGCTGTATGGGCATCTGACCTTGATGATCAACCATTGCAGCCAGATCCCGCCAACGGACCTCAGGCCGCTTCAGCAGCTCCATGGCGGTGATCTCTCGATCCAGGCCGGCCGAGACCACCGCTTCAAGGCTGCCCAAGGGGAAGCGCTTAGGGCCGACCAGCGCCTCGCGCAGTCGCGTTGACTCTTTCTCGATGAGCTCCCGCTTTTCGCAAAATGCCTGCCACTGAGACTCGCCGATTAAGCCCAGCCTTCGGCCAGCCTCGGTGAGCCGAAGGTCGGCATTGTCCTCGCGCAAGCTCAGCCGATACTCCGCCCGACTCGTAAACATTCGGTAAGGCTCGGTCACACCTCGGGTAACAAGATCGTCAGCCAGCACGCCCAGATAGGCCTCATGCCGAGCCGGTACCCACGGATCCCGCTGCAAAACCTGAAGTGCTGCGTTAAGACCCGCCAAGAGCCCTTGGGCGGCGGCCTCCTCATAGCCAGTGGTCCCGTTAATTTGGCCAGCAAAAAACAAGCCCGAAATTGGCTTGGTCTCGAGCCATGGCTTCAAGCCGCGGGGATCAAAATAATCGTATTCAATGGCGTAGCCAGGCCGCAAGATATGGGCCTCTTCGAGTCCCCGCATCGAGCGGACAAGGGCCAGCTGAACATCGAAGGGAAGGCTTGTTGAAATACCGTTGGGATAGACCTCATGGGTCGTCAGGCCCTCGGGCTCGAGATAAATCTGATGGGAGGCCTTATCCGCAAAGCGATGTACCTTGTCCTCAATTGAGGGGCAATACCGCGGGCCGACCCCCTCAATCACGCCGGTAAACATCGGCGAACGATCCAGGCCCGATCGAATAATTTCATGGGTCTCTGGGTTAGTGTGCGTAATCCAGCAGGGCACCTGCTGCGGGTGCATGGCCGGATTTCCCATGAAAGAAAAGACCGGGATGGGCGATGAATCCCCGGGCTGCTCTGCCAGAACCGAATAGTTAATTGTGCGGCCATCAATTCTTGGCGGGGTGCCGGTCTTGAGCCGGCCCTGAGGCAATTTCAGTTCCTTTAAGCGGGCTGAAAGTCGAATCGAAGGCGGATCCCCCGCCCTGCCCCCAGGGTGGTTCTCCAGGCCAATATGGATTTTTCCATCTAAAAAAGTGCCGGCCGTCAGCACGACCTTGTGGCCCTTAAACTCAATGCCCGACTGGGTTCGTACTCCCGAAACTCGGTCGGCCTCTACCAAAATATCGTCTGCCGCCTGCTGGAAAAGCCAGAGATTTTGCTGCGCCTCAAGCCGACTACGGATGGCCTTTCGGTAGAGAACGCGATCCGCCTGAGCCCGAGTCGCACGGACCGCTGGGCCCTTGGAACTATTGAGAATGCGAAATTGAATTCCGGCCTCATCCGTGGCAATCGCCATCGCACCGCCCAGGGCATCGATCTCTTTAACCAAATGGCCCTTACCAATGCCCCCAATCGACGGATTACAGGACATCTGTCCGAGGGTCTCGAGGCTATGGGTCAATAGCAGCGTGGCGCAGCCCATCCGAGCCGCGGCAAGGGCCGCCTCGGTGCCTGCGTGGCCGCCGCCGACCACGATGACGTCGAAATTTTTAGGAAAAATCATTGTTTCACGTGAAACATCGGCCCCCTCTCGGAGGCCGACTCGGCCAGAACGAATTGCCTGGACTTAGAGCCCCGCAATCGTAACGAATTTAATCTCTAAATACTCATCAAGCCCATATTTCGAGCCCTCGCGGCCGAGCCCTGACTGCTTGACCCCACCGAAAGGGCCGACCTCTGTCGAAAAGTTTCCCGTATTCACTGCGACCATACCGGACTCTAGGGCCTCGGAGACCCTGAAGATGCGGCCGACGTCTCGAGAATAAAAATACGCTGCGAGCCCATATTCGGTGTTATTGGCCATCGCAATGGCCTCTTCTTCCGTTTTAAATCGAAACAGCGGGGCCACAGGGCCAAAAGTTTCTTCCCGGGAGATCAGCATCGAAGACTTGACCTCGGCCAACACTGTCGGCTCGAAAAATAGGCCGCCCAGCGCATGGGGCTTACCCCCCACTAAAACCTTAGCGCCGCCCGATACCGCATCCGAGACATGGCTTTGCACTTTCTCCAAAGCCGCAGCCTCAATCAGCGGACCGACCTGAACGCCCGGCTGAACTCCAGGCCCCACGCGAAGCTGGCCAACCTTATCGGAGAGCTTTTTCGCGAAGCTGTCGTAAACACCGTCCTGCACATAGATACGGTTCGCGCAAACACATGTCTGTCCGGCGTTGCGATATTTCGAGGCCATCGCACCCTCGACTGCCGCATCAATGTCAGCATCATCGAACACGATAAATGGCGCATTGCCGCCGAGTTCCAGCGAGAGTTTCTTGACGGTATCCGCGGATTGCCGCAGCAAAATACGGCCCACCTCAGTCGACCCCGTAAAGGACACTTTTTTGACCCGAGTGTCCTGGCAGAGCACGAGACCGATTTCAGGGGCGGCTGCGGCATCGCCGACCACCACGTTAAATACCCCCGCGGGTATGCCCGCCTGCTCCGCAAGATCGGCCAACGCAAGCGCGGTAAGCGGGGTCGCCTCTGCAGGTTTTGCAATCACAGTACATCCTGCGGCGATAGCAGGCGCACACTTTCTAGTAATCATGGCCAGCGGAAAATTCCATGGCGTAATCGCTGCTGCCACCCCAATCGGCTCTTTAAACACCAGAAGCTTTCGGCCGGGTGCGGGCGATGGAATGACATCACCGTAGGACCGCTTCACCTCTTCGGCAAACCACTCAACAAAAGAGGCACCATAGATCACCTCGCCCTTGGCCTCGGCCAGAGGCTTACCCTGCTCGGAGGTCATCAGCATCGCCAGCGCATCGGCATGCTGCAAAATCAGTTCGTACCAGGCGCGAACTCGGATGCTGCGCTCTTTCGATGTCTTGGACTTCCAGCCATCGAAAGCCGCATGCGCGGCAGCAACAGCCTCGAGTGTGTCCTCACGGCCCATATTCGCGACACTTGCGATCTTCTCGCCATTGGCCGGATTCAACACATCGAACTCCCGGCCTGACTTTGCGGCCACCCAGCGGCCGTTGATATATCCCTGAGTCTTCATCTTCATTTCATTGTCGGCATAACAAATTCCGCCCCCGATCGAATTCCAGTTGGCCACCGTTGAGTAATCGCTTTATAGCGCGTATAGAACCGCACGCCTTCCGGCCCGTGAATGTGGTGATCGCCAAAAAGCGAATCCTTCCAGCCGCCAAACGAATGAAACGCCATCGGCACCGGAATCGGTACATTGATGCCCACCATTCCAACCTGAATGCGGGAGGCAAACTCTCGGGCGCTATCGCCGTCCCGCGTAAAGAGGGCAACCCCGTTTGCGAATGCATGATCATGGATAAGCGCGAGCGCTTCTTCAAAATTCTTCACGCGCACAACACTGAGTACGGGACCAAAAATCTCTTCAAGATAAATCTTCATTGATGGTTTTACATGGTCAAAAAGGCAAGGGCCAATGTAAAACCCGCTCTCATGGCCCGCAACTTTTAGTCCACGCCCATCGACGACCAAGGCCGCGCCCTCTGCAACCCCCGCATCCACATAGCCACGAACTTTTTCAAGGTGCGCTACGGACACCAATGGGCCCATCTCGGCCCCCTGCTGGCCGCCCGGCGCCACACGAATCGCTCTCGCTTTTTCGGCAACCTTTGCAATTAATGCGTCGGCCACGCCGCCCACCGCTACTGCGACAGAAATCGCCATGCAGCGCTCCCCCGCAGATCCGTAGGCTGCGCCAATCAACGCATCCACCGCCTGATCCAGATCTGCGTCGGGCATCACCACAAGATGATTCTTCGCGCCGCCAAGCGCCTGGACGCGCTTACCATGGCGTGATGCAGTCTCGTGAATAAGTTTTGCGATCGGTGTAGAGCCCACGAAACTTACCGCTGCAACCTTCGGATGAGAAAGCAGTGCATCAACGGCCTCTTTATCGCCTTGAATGACATTGAATACACCATCAGGAAGTCCGCACTCTTTTAAGCCCTGCGCCATCATCAACGAAGGGGAGGGATCCCGCTCTGAGGGCTTCAGTACGAAACTATTGCCGCAGGCAATCGCTACCGGGAACATCCAGCAAGGCACCATTACAGGAAAATTAAACGGCGTAATGCCAACACACACACCGATCGGCTGACGCATGCTCCAAGCGTCGATGCCCGCGCCAACCTGTTCGGTGTACTCCCCTTTCATAAGGTGCGGGATTCCACAGGCGAACTCAACCACCTCAAGCCCACGCTGGACCTCGCCCTTTGCGTCGTCGAAGGTCTTTCCATGCTCGGCGGTAATCGCATGGGCAAGGGCATCCATATTGCGTTCCATCCAAGCCTTAAACGCAAACATCACCCGGGCCCGCTTCACGGGCGGCGTGGCTGCCCAGCCCACAAAAGCGGCCGACGCGGATTCGATCGCGCGGTGCGTCTCTTCAGCAGAAGACAGCAGCACCTCGCGCGCGATCTCGCCTGTTGCAGGATTAAATACGGGGGCCGCCCGGTTTGGGGCGGCAGAGGCCCGGCCATTAATCCAGTTATGCACCATGGCTTGTCCAAGGTGGTGTTGTGGTGAATTCATATCAGCATCTCCAAAGTGCCCCACCCCATTTTTAGGATCAGGACAAACAACAGCACAAGAAAAAAGCGCCGAACAAAACCGCTTCCCTTTAAAACAGCCAGCGAAGTTCCGATCAAGGCGCCGACGACATTGCAGGCTGCCATCAAGAAGGCCGCGACCAGAAAAAACTCGCCCGACGGAACAAAAAACGCCAGCGCAGCCAGGTTGGTAGTGAGATTAATCAGCTTGCTGGAAGCTGAGGCATGTAAGAAATCATAACCAAAGAAACGTACAAAAATGAAGACCAAAAAAGCGCCCGTGCCCGGGCCAAAAAATCCATCATAAAAACCGAGAACCGCGCCCGCCAAAAGCCCCATCCAACGTTGCACCCCCACAGAATGCCGTGGGGCATGATGGGCGCCCATCTCTCGTGAGCGCAGGGTCGAAAACGCCACCAACACCAGCATCATCAAGACCAAAGGCTGTGCAAAAGCCCGCGGAAGAAGGCTCACAGCAGCAGCGCCAAGCCACGAAAAAACTAAAGCCCCTGCCAACGCCGGTACCAAGGGATTCCAGTCCAGGCGGACCCCCCGGGCATATCGATAGGCGGCAAAAACAGTGCCCGACACCGATGAAATCTTGTTCGTCCCCAACAGGGTGCCAGCTGAGCCATTAGGAACAAAAGAAAACAGTGCGGGCACCGAAATTAGGCCGCCCCCACCGACAACAGCGTCGACCAGTCCGGCAGCAAAGGCCGCCAGGCCCAGGATCAGCAACACGCCGCCCTCAGGGCCGCCCGCCGCTCCGAATTCAAGCCACATTTCGAATTTTTTAAATAAAAGACACCGTTTTTGCCGACAAAACAGGCCTTCTTGCTAGGATCGCCGGATGAAACCTTTAATTGTGACATCTGGAGACCCCGCGGGCATCGGGCCAGAGGTCGTACTGAAGGCGGTCTCAAGCTGGCTCGCTGGCTCTGCGGCAGCCCGGCCCTTACTTGTGGCCGGAGATCCAGAATGGTTTATCGATCTAGGAAAAAAGTTAAAAATTTCCACTAAAAATATTAATTTTCTCCCTATAAGATGGAAAAAAGAAGAAATTTTAACTGGAAAAGTGGGAAAAAGTGCCGGTCAGGCCGGATTTGAATCAATCCGTCAAGCGGTTAGCAGGTGCATGTTTCGTGAAGCAGCTGGGCTGGTAACCGCCCCGATTCAGAAGGAGTCTCTGGCGCTTGCCGGTTACACCTGGCCAGGCCACACAGAGATGCTGGCCGAGCTCTCAAGCCCTTCCGCTCCGCCCGCCGTCCGCATGATGCTGGTTAATCCTGAGCTCAAGGTAGTGCTGAATTCGGTACACGTCGCGCTGAAAGACATGATCGACGGCCTGAACATCCGGGACCTAGTAAAGACTATTTTGCTCGCGCAAAGCGCCTGCCAGCAGCTTGGGATAGCCGCCCCAAGAATCGCGGTAGCGGGCTTGAATCCGCACGCAGGCGAAGCTGGCCTCTTTGGCCGCGAAGACCTGGACATCATTGGGCCCGCGGTGGCGCAGGCAAAAAGCCTGGGGGTCGATGTCTCGGGACCCTGGCCGGGAGACACCGTATTCATGCGGGCCCGCCAGGCCAAAGAATTCGATGTCGTCATTGCTCAATACCACGACCAAGGCTTAATCCCGATTAAGTATCTGGGCCTCGATCAAGGCGTCAATATGACACTCGGCCTGCCCTTTATTCGAACCAGCGTTGATCACGGAACCGCCTTTGATATTGCGGAACAGCTGATTGCAGATCCTGGCTCCCTGCTTGCAGCCATTGCACTGGCCGATCGACTGGCAAGCCAGCAAGAGCAAGAGCAGCCTTCCTTAATGAATCACTGAAGCAAAAGGCGCCCATGTCTGGCCAAAAAAATCCGCAACTGCTTGCGATCTGCGCCGGAAAAGTAAAGCCCATATTAATTCGACGCGAGCACGCCGACCAGGAGCCACATCGAGTCGCTTCAGGCATTCACAAATCAGCCATCAGCACCCTGAGTTCGCCCGCCTTCATCAGCTGCGGCAAATTAGGGCTTGACGTTGACGAGCAGGCCGACCTCAGCGTTCATGGTGGAATTGATAAGGCGATCTACTGCTATCCCATCGAACACTACGATTTTTGGAAGACCGCCTATCCATGGCTTGCCGACCAAGAACATTGCTTCGGTGTGGTTGGAGAAAATCTGTGCGTCCAGGGCCTGATGGAGTCCCAGCTCTGGATCGGTGATCTTCTAGAAATTGGTCAGGAACTCATCCTGCGTGTGACCAAGCCACGGGAGCCCTGCTACAAATTCAACGCAAAAATGCGCTCCAATGTCGCCGCCAAGCTCATGATGCAAAACGGGCTTTCGGGCTGGTATGCCGCAGTCGTTCGTGAGGGCCGAGTCAAGGCGGGTGATGACATATGCGTCAAGGCCGGGCCACGCGATATTACTGTGGCCCAGGAATATCAGCGGCTACTTAAGGATTAAGCAGCAAGACGCTGCTCAAGCCGAGACTCAAAAACAGACTTCGTTTTCAAGAGCGCGGCCGGAAGGCCATGGCGCAACTTCTCAAAAAGTTCTGCGTGTAAAGCAAACTCTTCTTGCCATGATTTTCCATCAATCGCAGTAATTCGAGAAAACTGATCAGCCGAAAAGGCCAGCCCAGTCCAGTCGATGTCTTCATAGCGCGGGGTGATACCAAACACATGCTCGGCGCCCTGCGCCCTGCCCTCTATGCGTTCAAGCATCCACTTTAAGACCCTGGCGTTCTCTCCGAAGCCAGGCCAAACAAAGCGGCCCTGCTCGTCTGTCCTGAACCAATTCACGCAAAAAATCTTCGGCAGCGGCACACCGCGATGGCCTAGCTTTGCGCCCAGCTCAAGCCAATGCGAAAAATACTCAGCCATGTTGTAGCCACAAAATGGCAGCATCGCAAATGGATCTCTACGCACTACGCCCTGCTGTCCAGCTGCAGCAGCGGTGGTCTCAGAGCCCATGGTCGCCGCCATATAGACGCCCTCTTCCCAGTTGCGGGCCTCGGTCACCAGCGGCACCGTCGTCGAGCGCCGGCCGCCAAAAATAAAGGCGTCAATCACAACGCCCTGTGGGTTATCCCATTCGACATCGATGACCGGATTCTGAACTGAGGAGACGGTGAAACGGGCATTCGGGTGGGCAGCTTTTCTGCCCTCGGCCTTCGCGATCTCCGGAGTCCAATCACGGCCCTGCCAGTCCAGGCAGTGGGCCGGTGGGCTGCCCATACCCTCCCACCAGACATCTCCGTCATCGGTGAGCGCGACATTAGTGAAGATAACGTGCTCTTTGAGCGATGCCATGCAGTTGAAATTGGTTTTTTCGTTGGTGCCGGGGGCAACGCCAAAGTAACCATTCTCTGGATTAATCGCGCGCAGCCGGCCCTCTGCGTCCGGCTTGATCCATGCAATGTCATCGCCAATTGTGGTGATCTTCCAGCCACCCTGATCCAGTCCTTGCGGCGGGATCAGCATCGCGAAGTTTGTTTTTCCGCAGGCCGATGGAAAGGCGGCAGCGACGTGATACTTTCTGCCCCAGGGGGCCTGCACCCCAAGAATCAGCATGTGCTCTGCGAGCCAACCTGCCGCACCGGACTCGGCCTCTTTGCGGCCCATCGATGAGGCGATGCGCAGCGCAAAGCATTTTTTGCCCAGCAGCGCATTGCCGCCGTAGCCCGATCCATACGACCAAATTTCCCGCGTTTTAGGAAAGTGAACAATGTACTTTGTTGCATTACATGGCCAGCTCACATCGCGTGCGCCATTGGCCAGAGGCATTCCGACTGAATGCACGCAGGGGACAAATTCGCCTGAAGCGCCAAGCACATCGTAGACCGCGCGGCCCATGCGGGTCATCAGCCGCATATTGACCACAACGTAGGGTGAGTCAGAGACCTCGACCCCGATGTGTGCGATCGGCGATCCGAGCGGCCCCATCGAAAATGGAATGACATACATAGTGCGACCCTGCATACAGCCCTCAAAGAGGCCGTCGAGAGTCTTGCGCATTTCGTCTGGCGCCAGCCAGTTGTTGGTCGGGCCCGCATCCTCCTGCCGATCGGTGCAGATGAAAGTGCGGTCCTCAACCCGCGCCACATCAGAGGGATCCGACCAGGCGAGAAATGAATTGGGCCGCTTGATCGCACTCAACCGCTTTAGTGTGCCCGCTTTCACCATCTCCTGGCACAGCCGGTCGGACTCCTCTGCGGAGCCATCGCACCATACGACCCGATCAGGTTTCGTCTTGGCAGCAATCGTTTGGACCCATTGAATCAGCCCCTGGTGTTTGACGTACTCTGGAATGGCGTTCTGCATAGTCTTGTGTTTTTATTTAGGCACGCTGGTGTTTGGTGCCATGATTGCGCATTGTGCAAATTTTAACATTTCAGTCTGTCCGCTATGGCCATAAATGAACCCTTGGTTTTCCTGAGTTGCGGGGGAACAATTGAAAAGATTTATCTCCCCGAAGCTGGCCGGCTAGGTTTTGACCGATCCCGAGTCGCCGACTGGGCCGAACGCTGCAGAATCGCCGCCCCCTGGAGGGCTGAGACCGTGATGTTGATCGACAGCCTCGAAATGGTCGATCACGACCGCCAACAACTGGCACAGAAAATCAGCCAAACCCCAGAATCAAAAATCGTTGTTCTACACGGCACTGACACCATGGCCGAGAGCGCCAGAACGACAATGCTGCATCGCAAAGAACACCAAACCATTGTCTTTACTGGCGCCATGATTCCCGCGAGTCTTGAGCAATCTGATGCCCTATTTAATTTTGGATTCGCCTGCGCCGCGGTTCAGTTTCTGCAGGCCGGCACCTATATCGCAATGAACGGAAAGATATTTCCTGCTGACCGCGCCCAGAAAAATACCGCCGCTGGCCGGTTTGAAGAGCGGCCTGAAACACCGGCTTGAGTACGGCCACCAGACTGACTATTTGCCGATACAAAAACTACCAAAGATTTCGCCAAGCAAATCGTCAGCGGAAAATTCTCCAGTAATTTCAGCAAGATGGCCTTGCGCCCGGCCCAAACATTCGGCCAATAACTCAAGCTGCTCTTGGTGAAGATGCGTTTCGGCGGCGAGCAAATCGGCCTGTGCCTGGAGCAGGGCCTGTAGATGGCGCGTACGCGCCGAAAAAACCCCGACTGCGGGCTGCTCACTTAAGCCAGCAATCTCAATCAACATTGCGCGCAATTGATCCAGGCCCTGACCAGTTTTCGAAGAGATCATGACTGAGCCCCTGACTGCAGTATTCGTCTCTGAGCTCAAAGGCGGTACCGGCCTTTTCGTGGGCAACAAATCAGTCTTGTTGTTGACTTCGATCACCTGGCACATGGGCGGTACGCGCTCTAAAACCCGACGCTCCAATTCGCGATCAATAGCAATCTCACCGCTTGCGTCACGCAGCAGCAATAGAGCTTGGGCCTGCTCAACCTCTTGCCAAGTACGCGCGATTCCCAACTGCTCAACCGCGTCCTCGGTCTGTCGCAGACCCGCGGTGTCCACCACATGAATCACCAGGCCCTGCAAAACAATCTCCTGAACAATGCGATCGCGGGTTGTGCCAGCGATCTCAGTGACTAGCGCAACCTCTTGGCCCGAAAGCGCATTCAGCAAAGATGATTTGCCCACATTGGGCGCACCCACCAAAACCACGCGTAGGCCGTCACGCAAGGCCGCACCCTGCTGAGCGGCCAGCAAGGTCTCCTTTAAGCTGGCCTGGATTTCCAGCAGCCGCTGCGCCACGCCCTCGCGCGCAATGAACTCAAGATCCTCTTCCGGAAAATCAAGGCAGGCCTCTACGCGCACACGCAAATCAATAAGCTGCTGCTGTAGGCCCTCGACCGCCCGACTAAAAACCCCGCGCAATGAGGCCAAGGCGCTCTGGGCTGCACGCTCTGATCCGGCATTAATCAGGTCCGCGACCGCCTCTGCCTGGGCAAGATCAAGCTTGTCGTTCAAAAATGCACGACGCGTAAACTCTCCCGGCTCTGCGAGACGAATCCGACCTGCCGGGCGGCCCGTCGCATTCAATTGAAGCAAAAGGCATCGATTTAAAATTGCAGAGAGCACCCCAATGCCGCCATGGCCATGAAGCTCCAAAACATCTTCGCCGGTGTAGGAGTTTGGGCCAGGGAAAAAAATCGCGAGTCCGTCGTCAATTGGATTGCCCCGACCATCAAGAAAGGGAAGATGGGTCGCATGTCGAGCAGCCAACGCCTTACCGCAGACCTCCTGCATAATGAAGCGTGCTGCGGGGCCAGAAACACGCACAATACCCACCGCACCCCCCCCAGCGGCGGTCGCAATTGCAACTATCGTGTCTCGCGACACCTCAGTGCGCCACTACCTTAGGCCAGGCCCACGAGCACCCCACGGCTAGCGGTGGGCAGCCGCAGCCCGCTCAATCTGTCGCATCACCGCCCATTGCTGAGCGATGGACAGCACGTTATTCACAAGCCAATACAGCACCAGGCCTGCTGGGAAAAAGAAAAAGAACACCGAAAAAACAATCGGCATCGCCATCATCACCTTCGCCTGAATTGGATCGGGCGGCGGCGGATTCAACTTGGTCTGAATAAACATCGTGATGGCCATGATGATGGGCAAAATAAAATAAGGATCAGGAACCGATAAATCTGCAATCCATCCAACCCATGGCGCATTACGCATCTCTACGCTGGCCAACAACACCCAGTAAAGGGCAATAAACACCGGAATCTGAACAAGGATCGGCAGGCAGCCTCCCAGAGGATTAATCTTCTCGGTCTTATACAACTCCATCATTACCTGATTTAGCTTGGCCTTATCGTTGGCATACAGCTCACGCAATTTCATCAACCGTGGTGTGACCGCCTTCATCTTGGCCATTGATTTGTAGCTGGCCGCCGATAATGGATAGAAGATCAGTTTAATGATGACGGTCAGCAGCACGATCGCCCATCCCCAGTTGGCAACCAGGCCGTGCAGCTGCTCTAACAGCCAATAAATCGGCTTAGCGAGAAATGTCAGCCAGCCATAATCAACAACCAAATCCAAGCCGGGCGCGAGCTTCTCCAATACGCTCTGCAACTGCGGCCCAGCATATAGCGTCGCCTCGTGGGTCTGTTGGGCGCCAGGCGGGATTGAAGGCAGCGCTTGAATCAATCCGATGCTATAGAGATTGTTCTCAATGCGCCGGGTGTAGAACTCTCGGGGTGCGTCGTTTTTCGGAATCCATGCACTTACAAAATAATGCTGAATGATGCCAAACCAGCCGTCGTTGGCGTTCTTTACGTAGGTGGCTTTGTTTTTTTCGATTTCAGAAAAATCGATTTTCTGAAACTTGCCTTCCTGGGTAAATACCGCCGGGCCCATAAAGGTCTGATAGAACTGGCTCTCCCCGGGTGGCCGATCGCCGCCGCGCATCAACTGCAAATAAATCATCGGCGCGAGCGCATCGGCGCCAGTGTTTTGTAGGGTATGTGCAACGCGAATTGTGTGGCCTTTTTCGTCCAACGAAAAAGTTTTGGTGAGCTTCACACCGCCCGACTCGGACACCAGCACTGCATGCCGCTTCGGATCAAGATCCTCACGCAAGGGGCCTTTTTTAAATAGCGATGTGTGATTCGGAAAAGCCACCTGAGCGGCCGACTGGCCAACAAGGCCCGACTGGGCTTCGTAACGACGGGAGGCAGCAAGATCAAATAACACTACGCGTTGGCCGTCGTACGCCTCTGAGATTTGATCGCGCAGAACCGCACGCACAATCCGCGCGCCCTGTAAATCAATCTCGAGTTCAATCTCGTTGTTGACAAGCGTTATTTTTTCCGCGCCTGCGCCCGCCGCAATGGTAGGCCCCGGCCCGGCTGGCTGGGCGCTCGGCGACAGCGCCTTCGATGCACTCGGAATTGCAGTGGAATCCGGCCTGGGGGCCGCCGGGGCTGAAACCTGTCCTGTGGTTGCTGCGACCGTGCCCAACTTTTCAGGCGCCGGGGTGGAAACTACCGGCCCACCAAAGAACGAGCCTTGACCGGAGTGCTTCATGTAAGCATCCCAGAGCAACAAAAGGCTCATGGAAAAAATTATCCAAAGAATTGCGCGACGAGTATCCATTGTGTTTTGGGCTATTCAGCAGAAGGGGTCAAAGATTAACGATGGTGTTGCCGCGGCACGGGATCCAGACCGCCATCACACCAAGGATGACACCGGCAGAGCCGTTTTGCGCTCAACCATGCCCCGGAGAACAAGCCATGCTCATCAAACGCCTCGATCGCATAGTCAGAGCAGTGGGGCAGAAACCGACATCTCGGGCCGATGATTGGCCGAACAGTCCATTGATACAGCCGGACGAGTGCCACCCCCAAAAAAGAGACACGAAATCTCTTCATGGGCACCCACTGGTGGGTGGTGACGCAATAAAACCCTTGGTTGTTTTTTCAAAAAGCGCTTGAAGCTCTGCCCGGCCTGGTCCGCGGGGCGCTGCCCAGCCAGGATTCACTGTGCCCACTAAGCGCACCACTAAAGCGAACGGTTGGGTTGCAGGATTAAGGGCCAAGGTTTTAGTTAAGCACTCTTTAAACAATTCACGAGACCAGCGCTTTACGCGATTTCTTTGGTTTGCGTGTCGAATCAGTTTTCTTGGCACAACAAAACCAAGTCGAAACCCGCTATCGAGCGAAATTTTGTAGACCACGGCAGCGCCGCTTCGGCCCGCAGGCCGCGACCGAAGGGCTCGACGAAACTCTTCCGGGGATCGCAATCGAAAATCATACTTGCCCATGACAGGGCTAGACCCCTCAGCCCGCAGGCTGGTCGCCGTTAGACCGACAGGCGTTTGCGTCCCTTGGCACGACGGGCTCGAATGACAGCCCGGCCGCTTCGGGTCTTCATCCGAACAAGGAAGCCGTGGGTTCTTTTTCGTCGTACAACCGAGGGTTGAAAGGTTCTTTTCATTTCGTTTTCCCAACAAATGTTCTGTCCCAAATAGGGTTCAGAAAGTAACAGAGCAGTATAAGACAAACCCGGGGTCGAGGCCAGCCAGGCCTAGAGCCAAGCCTGTGGATAACTCTCTTAATCCGGTAAAATCCAAACATGGAATCGCTGTGGCAAGACTGCCTTTTGCACTTTGAGCGGGAATTGCCGGGCCAGCAATTCCAGACCTGGTTTAAGCCGCTTGCCTTGCTTCGCATTGATCAAGGCGGTCAGAGCAGCCGTGTCGTGCTGTCCGCGCCAACCCGGTTTAAACAAAGCTGGGCCAAAAATCAGTTTTCTTCGGCCCTAAGCGCCTGGTGGTCCAGCCATCTCGGCACCCCTGTTGAGCTTGAAATCGAAATTAACGGCCAGGTAGTGCCGCCGGCCCACTCCGAGTCCCCGCAACCAGCAGCCGCCACAGCCGCGCCACCCGAACTTAAGAACACAAAAAACTTACCTGAATCCGTTGTCTCACAAAGCCGTCTCAATATTGACTGGAGTTTCGAGACTTTTGTTCCAGGAAAAGCCAATCAATTGGCCCGGGCAGCGGCCCTTCAGGTCGCTGACAATCCCGGTAGGGGCTATAACCCGCTTTTTATTTATGGCGGTGTGGGTCTTGGCAAGAGCCACTTAATTCATGCGGTGGGTAATGCGCTCACACAACGAAACCCAAATGCTCGCGCCCGTTACATTCATGCCGAGGCCTATGTCAGTGATGTCGTAAAGGCCTACCAACGCAAATCTTTTGATGAGTTTAAGCGGTATTACCACTCGCTTGATCTACTGCTGATCGATGACATTCAGTTTTTTGCCGGCAAACAACGAACTCAAGAAGAATTCTTTTATGCTTTCGAAGCCCTCATTGCGGCCCAAAAACAAATCATCATCACGAGCGACACCTATCCCACAGAACTTGGCGAGATCAATCCTCGATTGTTGACACGGTTTTCGTCTGGCCTGACCGTTGCAATTGAGCCCCCAGAGCTAGAAATGCGTGTTGCGATTCTGATGAAAAAAGCAGACATCGAATCGTTTGCCTTGCCAGAAGAAGAGGCATTTTTTATTGCCAAACAGCTGCGTTCAAATGTGCGCGAACTTGAGGGTGCACTGAAAAAAATAATTGCTTACTGCGATTTTCATAACTGTGGGCCGTCTAATGAAACAGTGCGTGAAGCACTTAAAGACCTTCTCTCACTACAAAAAACGCTTATCTCAGTCGAAAACATTCAGAAATCTGTCGCCGACTTCTACAATATTAAAGTCGCTGACATGTATAGCAAACGCCGGCCGGCCAACATTGCACTGCCGAGACAAATTGCAATGTATCTTGCAAAAGAGCTCACTCAAAAAAGCTTCCCTGAGATCGGAGACTTGTTTGGTGGTCGCGATCACACTACAGTGCTTCATGCTGTCAAAAAAATCTCTGATTTGCGCCCAAGAAACGCCGAGCTTAATCATCAACTCCATGTCCTTGAACAACAACTCCGTGGATAAGCTGTGAGTAAACCAAAACCGTTTGGGCAAAACTTAAGCCCCAAAAACGATGCGCCCCAGGTTGTACACAACCTCAATAACTTACTCAAAAGTTATCCCCAGTTTTTAATTTCCTTACGCAGTAGGCCTGCCAACCTGTCAGCCAACATATCCACAGCTTTCAGCCCCCTTATCTACTAATCCTAATTTTAAATATTATGATTCTTATCAAAGCTCAGCGAGACGCTTTACTCAAGCCGCTACAAACTGTTACTGGGATTGTCGAACGCCGGCATACACTTCCAATACTCTCCAACGTATTGATTAGCAAAAAACTGCAAAATGTCACTTTTTGCTCGACTGATATTGAAATGCAAATTCAAACATCTTCTGAGATGGCAACAGGAGATGAACCTTTATCCACCACGGTAGCAGCCAGAAAGCTTCTGGATATCCTTAGGGCGCTGCCAGAACAGCATGAAATTACCGTTTCCTACGCCAACAAAAAACTATCACTCACCCAAGGTAAAGCGAAATTCAGCCTTCAGACACTCCCGGCCGAAGATTTCCCAACTGTTGTTGCAGCAGATCAATACCCAGCAAGTATTACACTGCCTCAGCGCACATTAAGGCAACTCCTTCATCTCGTGCATTTTGCTATGGCTCAGCAAGATATTCGTTATTACCTCAACGGATTGTTGCTGGTGATTGATCAATCAAGCCTCAAAGCAGTAGCAACGGATGGTCATCGGCTCGCCTACAGCGCGGTTACACAGGAAACCAAAGAGGTAGAAATCAAAATTAATGGCGAACGTCAAGAAGTCATCATTCCACGAAAAGCAGTCATTGAATGCCAACGATTACTCGATGATTCTGATAACCCCGTTACGATAGAACTCGCTTCAAACCAGGCCCGATTCCGTTTCGGTCAAGTTGAGCTTTTATCAAAACTGATTGAAGGCAAGTTCCCAGACTACCAGCGCGTTATCCCCGCTCAACATCAAAAGATCGTGCCAATCAATCGCGAGCTTTTTTTGGGGGCTTTGCAGCGTGCCGCGATTTTGACAACCGATAAATTTAAAGGGGTACGACTTACCCTTTCTGCGGGCTCACTCAAGATATCCTCGACAAACGCAGAACAAGAAGAAGCCTCTGACGATATTGAGGTGGAGTATCAAGGCGAATCGGTTGATATTGGGTTTAACGTTCAATATCTAATTGATGTTTTATCTAACCTGAAAAGCGACTCCATTCACATCGCTTTACAAGACCCCAACGCAAGCGCATTGATCACCTCAGAAAGTGACCCTGAGTTTAAGTACGTTGTAATGCCAATGCGGATCTAAATCCCAATTAAATCGAGACTATTAAGTGACTATGGTGAAAGCTGTTTTAATGCAAGAACACGAAAATCTAGATGAGGCCCAGGGTTATGGGGCCGATTCGATCAAGATGCTCAAAGGCCTAGAGGCCGTTCGCAAGCGACCCGGCATGTACATCGGTGATACCCATGACGGCAGTGGGCTACATCATATGGTTTTTGAGGTTGTTGACAATGCGATTGATGAGGCCTTAGCTGGCCACTGTGATGACATCGTTGTCACTATTCATACAGATAATTCAATTTCGGTGACCGATAACGGCCGAGGCATACCTACTGCCATTCACAAAGAAGACGAGCTCGGTCGATCTGCCGCTGAAATCGTGATGACCGAACTTCATGCTGGTGGAAAGTTTGATCAAAATAGCTACAAGGTATCCGGAGGGCTTCATGGAGTAGGCGTGTCGGTAGTAAATGCCCTTTCCGACTGGCTTCGCCTCACCATCAGACGAGAGGGGCAGACCCACTTTATGGAATTTCGTCTTGGTGAGCGCGTCGCCCCCCTGACAATTACGGGTCCGACTGATCGTCGTGGAACCGAGGTGCATTTTTTGGCAAGCCCGGAAATTTTTGGTCAGGTTAACTTTCATTTTGATGTGCTTGCAAAGCGCCTAAGAGAACTTAGTTTTTTGAATAATGGCGTGAAAATTCGGCTTGTTGATCAGCGCGAAGCAAAAGAAGAAAACTTTGCTTTTTCAGGCGGTGTTCAGGGTTTTGTTCAGTACATCAACCGATCGAAAACAACACTACATTCGAACATTTTTTATGCCTGTGCAGAAAAAGACCAAATTACAGTTGAGGCAGCCCTTCAATGGAATGACAGCTATAATGAAAATGTCTTGTGCTTTACCAACAACATTCCGCAGCGCGATGGTGGTACCCACCTAACTGGCTTGCGGGCGGCTATGACCCGTGTTTTAAACAAATACATTAGCGAATCGGAGCTCGCCAAAAAAGCCAAAGTTGAAACCAGCGGCGATGACATGCGCGAAGGACTAACCTGTGTGCTTTCGGTCAAGGTACCAGAGCCTAAGTTTTCTTCCCAAACCAAAGACAAATTGGTATCGAGCGAGGTCCGTCAGCCGGTAGAAGATGTGGTCGGCAAGGCCCTTGAAGAGTTTTTGCTTGAGCACCCAAATGACGCAAAAACCATTTGTGGAAAGATTGTAGAAGCCGCCCGGGCCCGTGAAGCAGCACGCAAAGCCCGCGAAATGACCCGCCGAAAAGGAGTTTTAGATTCCTTTGGGCTTTCAGGAAAGCTCGCCGATTGCCAAGAACGAGACCCCGCCAAAGCCGAGCTCTATCTAGTTGAGGGGGACTCCGCGGGCGGCAGCGCAAAACAAGGCCGAGACCGCAAGTTTCAGGCCATTCTTCCCTTAAAGGGCAAGATACTGAATGTTGAAAAAGCCCGCTTCGACAAGCTACTTGCATCACAAGAAATCATTACACTCATTCAAACCTTGGGCACTGGTATTGGGAAAGACGACTACAACCCAGACCGCTTGCGTTACCACCGCATTATCATCATGACGGATGCGGATGTTGATGGCTCCCACATTCGTACACTCTTACTGACTTTTTTCTATCGTCAGATGCCCGAGTTGATTGAAAGGGGCTACGTCTACATCGCCCAACCACCCCTTTATAAAGTAAAGCACGGAAAAGAAGAGCGCTACATCAAAGACGACAACCAACTCCAGGAGCACCTCTTGACCCTGGCCCTGCACGACGCACAGCTTGTTGCTCCATCCGCGCAATCCCAGAGCCCCAATCTCGCCGAGCTGGCAAAGCTTTACCTTGCCGCCCACGAAGTGATTTCGAGACTATCTAAAATCATCGACGAACAGGCGCTTCAAGCTGTTCTCGATGGTGTGACACTTGATCTCTCATCGAATGAGCGCGCGGTGGGGTCAGCAGAAACTCTTCAGGCCTGGATGAATCAGAAACAGGCAGCGATTGCCGCACTTCAAGATCAGCAAGTAAAAGTCTTTGCGGAATTTAATAGTCAAACTGAACGTTGGCGTTTACGCATCGAGAGGCCCTTCCATGGCAACCTTCGTCTTTCATCCTTAGATGCAGATTTTTTAAACACCGAAGACCACAAGACCCTAGCAAACGCGGCGACGATATTAAAAACCGCAGCGCCTCCGGGAGCGACAATTTCGAGGGGCCGCGGCGAACAGGCCCGCTCGAGCCAAGTCCGAGATTTTGGACAGGCCATGCAATGGCTTTTGGCCGAAGCAGAGCGGGGGCTGACCAAGCAACGCTATAAAGGCCTGGGAGAGATGAATCCAGAGCAGCTCTGGGAGACCACAATGAACATTGAGAGTCGAACACTGCTGCAAGTCAAAATCGAAGATGCCATAGCGGCCGACAGTATTTTCACAACCCTAATGGGCGAAGAGGTTGAGCCGCGACGCCAATTCATTGAGGATAACGCGCTGCGTGTCGCTAACCTTGATGTCTAAAGAGGGCCGCCACAATGCCAACCGATCTTTCTGATCAGCTGGTTATTGCATTATCCTCGCGGGCGCTGTTTGATTTTGAAGAGGAAAACCGGCTTTTTGAGCAGGCAGACGATCGGGCGTATATGCAGTTGCAAAGCGAGCGGCTGCAGATCCCCGCAAATCCTGGTGTTGCTTTTTCCCTTGTAAGGAAGCTGCTGGCGTTTAATCGGCCAGACCATCATCGTGTTGAGATTGTGATGCTCTCGCGCAACGATCCGGTATCAGGCCTAAGGGTCTACCGATCTGCCCAGCGTCACGGTTTGCCGATTCAGCGCGGCGTGTTTACACGCGGCCGGTCGCCCTATCGATATCTGAAGTCGCTAGGCGCCCACTTGTTTTTGTCGGCAAATGGTTCGGATGTAGAAGATGCGTTGCAGGCGGGCTACCCTGCCGCTCACGTTTATCCCCATTCCACCAGGGCCGCAGAAAATTTCCCTAACGAACTACGTATTGCGTTTGATGGTGATGCGGTTTTGTTTAGCGATGAGGCTGAGCGGATTTACCAGGCCCAAGGCTTAGATGCCTTTGTTGCCCACGAGGCACAGCGGGCCGAAACCCCGTTGCCGCCCGGGCCATTTAAGCCGCTGCTAGAGGCCTTACATCGACTGCAGCAAGAAACCCGCGAAGCTCAAACCATGCGCATTCGCACTGCCTTGGTGACCGCGCGCTCAGCACCCGCCCACGAGCGGGCGGTCCGCACCCTGATTGACTGGAATATTGAGATTGATGAGGCAATGTTTCTCGGTGGTCTAAACAAAGGTGACTTTTTAAAAGAGTTTGAGCCGGACTTTTTCTTTGATGACCAGACCCGGCATTGTGAGTCCGGGGCAGCCGCAGGCCCTACCGGCCATGTGCGCTCAGGCGTAATTAATCAAAAATAAATTAAGCGGCCTTGCTGCTTGCGCGTGACCGAGTAGGTTTAGAGGTTTTGGTGGCCCCTACCTTTTTGTCTTCCGGACCTTTGGGCGATTTTACTGGTCTTGCCTCAAATTCGAAGCCAATTTTCCCCCCGGGAGTCTTCACTAAAAACGCTTTAAATTTACGCCGCGTGCGCGCAGAAACAAAGCCATCCAAAAGATCCGTTTTTCCAGACTCAAGCAGTTTTTTAACCTGATCGGCCGAGATTGCTTGCTGCAGAATCATCATGCCGGTTCTAAAGTCACAAGCGGGCGTTGGCCCAACGCTTTTTTCGCAGACATATGAGGTGCCGTGGGCATACACTGATGCTTCGCATTTAGGGCACGCCCCGAGAGGCTCTTGACCACTGAAATCAACGGGCTCGACATCAGCCTCAGATCCACTATTGCCAAAATCAAATTCAAGCTTATGTTCCGCAGTAATTTTCAGGCTGGCCATAAACGGCCGGCCAAGCTTGCTGCGAAAACCATCTACTGGACCGAACACCTTATCTTTCAATAGGGATTCCACCTCAGAAATTTCGAATGCCCGGCCTCCTGGGATTTTGGAAATCGAAAAATCGCAAGATGAGCATGCGAATCGACGATAGTTTTCTTTTACAGTCGCCCCGCACTTTGGGCAGGGTGTTTTTAGGGTGGCATAGTCACCCGGAATGGTGTCGTTGGTGTAATTCTTCGCTTGGCTGACAATGTGCTCTGTCATTTGAGCGATTTCTCGCATGAAGTTTTCGCGAGACAAGGAACCATTTTCAATCTGACGGAGCTTGTGTTCCCACTCCCCGGTCAGTTCGGGCAGCGACAGCTCTTTGACATCCAGGCCCCTAAGCAGTGTCATAAGCTGGAATGCCTTTGCGGTTGGAATGAGCTCTCGGCCGTCGCGCAGCAAATATTTCTCGGCCAGTAGGCCCTCGATAATGGCTGCCCGTGTTGCCGGAGTTCCAAGGCCTTTGCCCGCCATCGCCTCCCGTAGCTCATCATCGTCGACAAGTCGGCCTGCGCCCTCCATGGCAGACAAAAGTGTGGCCTCGCTGTATCTGGCGGGCGGCCGCGTTTTTAGCGGCTTCGATTCAACGAGGCGTGCGGTGGGCTTTTCCGAGGCGCCGACCGCAACGAGTACAGCGTCATCAGATGCCGCATCTTTGCCGTAAACCACCATCCAGCCAGGGCTAGTGAGGACCTTGCCTTCTGTCTTGAACTGGTGGGGCCCGATGGTGCTCATCCGGGTTGTGACCTGAAATTCAGCGGCCGGATAAAACACCGCCAGAAGTCGGCGGGTGACAAGATCAAAAATCTTTTGCTCAGGCTCGGATAACGATTTCGGCAGCACGCCGGTGGGAATAATCGCGAAGTGGTCTGAGACCTTGCTGTTATCGAAGATGCGCTTGTTGGGTCGAACCCATTTGTTGCGTGCGATGTCTTTGGCAAACCCTGCGAATTCAGCTGCCGCACCAAGCGATTCGATGGTGGTCTGTACCGTGCCAATGTAGTCTTCGGGGAGGGCCTTGGAGTCCGTTCTTGGATAAGTCAGTACCTTGTGCCGCTCATAGAGCGCCTGGGCAAGGCCGAGTGTGTTCTTGGCGGAAAATCCGAAGCGGGCATTAGCTTCTCGCTGCAGGCTGGTAAGGTCAAACAGCGCTGGCGCTGACTGTGACGAAGGTTTGCTCTCCTCGCGAACCACAGCAGGCTTGGATTGGCATTCGGCAACGATGCGATCCGCGCTCGCCGCCTGCCATATGCGCTCCGGCCTGAGCTCAGGATCGGCGTCATTTTTCTTGAAGTCAGGCGCAACCCAACGGCCCTGGTATTGGCCGGCCTGACAATCAAATGTTGCAATCACCTCAAAGTAGTCTCGCGCTACAAACCGCCGAATTGCTTCTTCCCGCCCGACCACCACCGCCAGCGTCGGGGTCTGCACACGGCCAACTGTGGTGAGGAAAAAGCCGCCCTCTTTGGAGTTAAAGGCGGTCATGGCCCGGGTGCCGTTAATGCCGACCAGCCAATCTGCTTCAGAGCGGCAGCGGGCCGCGTCGGCGAGGGGCATTAATTCCTGGTCGGAGCGTAGCTGGGCGAACGCATCTCGGATCGCAGCAGGCGTCATGGACTGAAGCCAGAGCCGGCTTATAGGCTGCTTTGCCTTGGTGTGCTGAACGATGTAGCGAAAAATCAACTCACCTTCTCGGCCGGCGTCACAAGCATTGATCAGCCGACCCACTTCTTTGTTCTTGATTAATTTAGACAGGGTTTTGAGCTTTGCCTCACTTTTCGCGATCGGCTGGAGGTCAAAATTTGGGGGTATGACCGGCAGTTGTGCAAAAGACCACTTACCGCGTTTTACGTCGTACTTTTCGGGAGCCACGATCTCCAGTAGGTGGCCCACTGCCGAGGCGATCACCATGTCGTCCCGCTCAAAGACGTCGTCGTGTTTTGTAAATCCGCCCAAAGCCTTGGCGATGTCTGAGGCGACGCTGGGCTTTTCTGCGATGACCAGAGCTTTGTCCATAGAGGCGCGGATCATAGGCGAGCAGTTTGGGCTGGAGCAAATATTTTTTGCTACTCGGTCAAAATAAAAATAATAAAGCTAGTGCTTACTATTTATAAAAGACCTATTTTTTGCCACTTTCCCTCAGGCGTTCGGGCGGTAAGTCGCATGAGTTCCAAAAGCAACAAATCCCCATAAAGGCTAACTGACTCCCGGCCGGTCAGGTGGCCAAGGGCTTCAATGTCTTGCGGGTGGGCATTTAGGCAGCCCAAAAGCCGCTGCAATTGTTGGGCCTGCTCGGGCGTGAGGCAGGCCGACTTGGCGAAAAGGTCTGGGCCGGGCAGAAGACCCGGGTCACTTGCTTTGGTTTTTCGAGCCGTTGCGGCAGGCTGCTTAAGCCCAAGATCTTCGAGCAGCTGCTCTGGCGACTGAACTGTCTGCGCACCTTGGCGAATGAGCTGATTGCAGCCCGCACTTTGCGGAAGATGGATAGAGCCCGGTATGACGTACACATCAATGCCAAGATCGAGCGCGTGCCGAGCCGTAATCAGAGAGCCACTTTTTGGCATTGCCTCCACGACGAGCACTGCCCGGCAAAGACCGGCGATGATTCGGTTTCGGTTCGGGAAGTGCTGGGGCCTGGCGGGGGTGCCGGCCGGATATTCGGTCAGCAGGCAGGCCTCCTGTAGCTGGATCTCTTTTGCAAGGCCGGCATGCTGCCGCGGATAAATCTGATCGAGCCCATTTCCTAAAATTGCTGCTGTCTTGCCGTGGCCCGACAACCCGCCACGGTGCGCGGCAGAGTCGATGCCCTGGGCAAGGCCGCTGATAATGGCTAGGCCCGCCCTCGAGAGGGCTGCCGCGAACCGCGTTGCATCGGCGCAGCCTTGGACGGTGGCCTGCCGACTCCCAACGACTGCCACACCCGGCTTTCGAAAGAGTTGCCGGGCATAGGCTTCACTGCCCAGGCCGAACAATTCGCGAACGGGTGGATGCGCCTGTTGAAGGGCCGTGGGAAAATCAGAATCTGAATCAAGAATAGAAAAAAGCGAAGGCGCGGATTGAATACTCATGGGGCTTAGGGCTCAGTTTTTGGCAGCACATTACCGAGTCAATAGCGCCGGTGAAATCGTCCGGCCGTACTAGAGAGGCAGATTGATGGCGATTCTTGAGCTTTTGCACTACCCAGATGAGCGGCTAAGGACCGTTGCGCAGCCGATCTGTGAGGTGAATGATCGGATTCGAAGCATTGCCAATGACATGGCAGAGACAATGTATGCCGCCCCAGGGATTGGCCTGGCCGCCACACAAGTGAACATTCATGAGCGCATGATCTTGGTGGATGTTTCTGAAGACCGCTCCGACCTTCGCATTCTCATTAATCCTGAAATTATCGAGGCAAGCGCGGAAAAAAAATTCTTTCAAGAGGGCTGCCTGTCGGTGCCCGGAATTTTTGATGACGTGGAGCGGCCAGATCGAATTCGAGTTCGGGCCCTCAATCAACATGGTCAAACCATCGAGTTTGAGGCCGATGGTTTGTTATCAGTCTGCATACAACACGAGATCGATCATCTCGACGGAAAAGTCTTTGTGGACTATTTGTCTCGGCTAAAGCAGGGCCGAATCAAAACCAAAATGATGAAGGCAAAAGAAAGCGGTGCCTTTGAAGTGGATCAGGAGTTCTCTCGCCGTCACGACCGAATGGCCCAGAAGGCCTAGATCAGGCAGCCTAAACTAATGCGGATTGCTTTTGCCGGGACGCCGGAGTTTGCTCGCGCCTCGCTTCTCGCACTTATTGAAGCGGGCCATGACTGTGTTGCGGTGATGACGCAGCCCGACCGGCCCAGCGGCCGGGGCCGGCAGTTGCTGGAAAGTCCCGTAAAGCGGGAGGCAAGCCGTCTTGGCCTGCTGGTCATGCAGCCCACATCTTTGAAGGCGAGCCACCCTGAATCAGGCCCGGCACTTGATCAACTCCGTCAGCTCGCGCCAGATGTGATGGTTGTGGTGGCCTATGGCCTTATTGTTCCGCCCAAGGCCTTGGAGATACCTCGGTATGGGTGCATCAATATTCATGCATCGCTCTTGCCACGCTGGCGCGGCGCCGCACCGATTCAGCGCGCCATTGCGGCAGGAGATCGCGAGACCGGAATCGCCTTGATGCAGATGGAAGAGGGCCTGGATACCGGACCGGTCTGGGCAGAATATCGATGTCTGATTGGTCCCGACGATAATTTTCAAAGCCTGCACGACCGCCTGGCTGACATGGGTGCCCGAGGAATTGTTGATCTTCTTAAGGAATTTCCGCTTCCTGGTCGAAGGCCATGGCCCCAGGCCGAAGACGGTGTGATCTACGCGCATAAAATTAGTAAAGCCGACCTGGAAGTTGATTGGTCAAAGCCGGCGTTAACAGTCCGCGACCAGATTCGGGCTTATGATCCCGCGCCCGGCGCGACTGCGCGCCTTGGAGGCGAGTCGGTGAAGTGCTTTGAGCCGGGGCTTTGGTCCGAGGCCTTGAAAAATCCGATTCCAGGACAAATTATTAAGGCTGATCAGGAATGCTTGGCTGTCGCCTGCGGCGAGGGGGCGATCACAATCGGGGCCGCACAGCGGCCGGGCGGCCGTAGGCTAAAGATGCGGGAATTTTTAAACGGCTGGCCGGTCAGAGTAGGCCAGCGTTTCAATTTAACTGAGTGAGAGGAATGGCATGTTCAATTGGCTAAAAACAGCGGTTTTGATGGCAGCGATTGTTGCGCTGTTTGGTGTCATCGGGGCATCTCTGGGCGGCCAGAGCGGGATGCTTTTAGCCCTAGGGTTCGCGCTCTTAATGAATGTTGGGGCCTATTGGTTTTCTGACAAGCTGGTGTTGCGGATGTATAACGCCCAGCAGGTAGATGGCTCAACTGCCCCTGAGCTCTACAACATGGTGCAGGAGCTCGCCGATAAGGCGGGCCTCCCGATGCCGCGGGTCTACATCATTGACGACCAGGCGCCGAACGCGTTTGCGACAGGCCGAAATCCCGAGAATGCGGCGGTCGCCGCGACCACCGGCATCATGCGGCTACTTTCGGCTCGCGAGATGCGGGGCGTGATGGCCCATGAGCTGGCCCACGTGGCCCACCGCGACATTTTGATTTCGACGATTTCGGCTACGATGGCCGGCGCGATCTCTGCGTTGGCTAACTTTGCAATGCTGTTTGGCGGCCGAGATTCTGAGGGCCGGCCAAGCAATCCAGTCGCGACCATCGCGGTAATGCTGCTTGCACCGCTTGCCGCCAGCCTGATTCAAATGGCGATTTCTCGAGCCCGAGAGTTCGAAGCCGACCGTGGCGGCGCCGAAATTTCTGGCGATCCCCTCGCCTTAGCCAGCGCACTTGAAAAGATAGACCACTACGCTAGGGGCGTACCGTTTGAGGCGGCCGAGCGCCACCCTGAGACGGCACAGATGATGATCATGAACCCGTTATCGGCCCGCGGCGTGGCAGGCCTTTTCTCAACCCATCCAGCGACAGAGGATCGTATTGCCCGATTGCGAGAGTTCGCTCGGGCCATGAATGGGTAGGCCTGTCGGCAGCCCACCACTGTCGGCCAGCTTTGCTGCCGCCGCCCGGGCGATCGCGCATCGACTGTCGGGCGGTCAGGGCGCGGCCGTACCCCGCACACCCGCCGTTGCCGATCTTGTTTATCGGGGCACGCGCTACTGGGGCCTCGCTCAGGTCCGCTGTGGCCGGCTTGCTCAACAAAAACCAGATCCCGAGATTCTTGCCTTGTTGGCGATTGCCTGGGCCGCAATTGATCAGATGCTGCGTGAATCCTACGTTGTTGTTGACGAAGCGGTCGCTGCCGCAAAGGAGTTGACTCGGGCTGCCGGCCGATCTGATATCGCAGCAAAAAAAGTCGCTGGATTTGTGAATGCATTGCTGCGGGCGTCTTTGTCGGACCCGGTGGCCAGCGCAAAAGATCGCGAGCAGCCAATTGCCCGCTGGAATGCGCCTGCCTGGTGGATTGAGCGCGTCTACGCAGACCACAAAGACGGGGCAGAGGCGATTTTGGATGCCTTGATTACGCGGGCCCCGCTGACGGTTCGGCTTTGCGAGCCGTATCTTGAATTTCAGCAGTTCATCAATGCGTTAAACGACAAAGGGCTGGCCGGATATTCGGTGGGCCGAAATGCTGTTGCGATAGAGCCGGCGGTGCCGGTCACCGAGATACCTGGCTTCTCGCAAGGCTGGGCGAGCGTGCAAGACAGCGCCGCACAACTTGTCATTGATCCAGTACAAGAGTTTTGTCGTCGGCTGGGCCGGCCGCCAAAAATTCTCGATGCATGCGCTGCGCCCGGCGGCAAGACCTTCGCGATTGCGCAGAGCGTTCAGGCTGAAATATGGGCGGCGGATGTTTCGCCGGCGCGCTTAAAAAGAATGCGAGATGATTGGGCTCGCATTCTTCCGACTGCCCAATCCAGCCTGCAGTTTGTTCTGCTTGACGTTCTTGATGAGAGCGGCTGGAGCAAGCAGCCCGGGCTTGATGCTCACTTTGATCTGATTTTGCTGGACGCGCCTTGCACGGGCTCCGGCATTGCGCGCCGCCAGCCTGAGATTCCTTGGCGAAGAGACCCGGCAGGCCTGAAGGCTGTCGTTGATACCCAACGCAGAATGCTGGATACCCTTTGGCGAAGGCTGCTTCCCGGGGGAGAATTGATCTTTGTGACTTGTTCAGTGTTCGCAGCGGAGGGCGAGGCACAGGAGTCGGCCTTCCTGGGCCGGACCCCGGACGCGCGGCCGCTGCCCTCCCCCGGCAGGCTTTTGCCTGTGACCAATGCAGAATGCGGAAATGATCAGGATGGATTTTTTTATGCCAGGTTTCAGAAGCAGAAGCATGATGGCCCTGACGCAGGTGATGCTCATCATCGCCATGCTGATGCCGGGCTTGGTCGCGCGCGCTAACGAGACGGAGTCGGTTCGTTTATCTCGGCCCGTACTCAGCCTGGCGGCAGAAAATGCATGGACGATTGATGCTGATGTTCAGGTGACACTGAACTCTGTGCTGATTGATGCCTTAAAGCGCGGCGTGCCTTTGGTTTTCTCTGCTGAGTTCGAAATTTTAAAAAAGCGATGGTACTGGTTTAACGAAAGACTACTCAGCCAGTCTCGACCCCTACGGCTAAGTTTTCATTCTGTGACTCAGCAATACCGTGTTAGCCAGGGCGAGCAATTGCTTCTTATGACCGCCAACCTTGACGAGGCCTTGGCTGCGACGCTCAATGTACGTCAGTGGCAGGTCGTGCCCGGCGCCGCAGAGCTGCCGATACAAGATCTGATGCAACAGGTTGTGAAGGCACCCGATGCCTATGAAATTAGATTCCGAACCCGCCTTGATAGCTCACAGCTTCCAAAGCCACTGCAATTAAATGCGCTGACCAACCGCGATTGGAATCTTTCAACGGAGTGGGTAAGGCCGCAGCTGAGTCTGTCAGGACCAGGAAGCACTCAATGAGCCTGGCATTAAGGATCGCGCTACTGCTGGTCGTCGTGCTGGCGGTGGTGCTGATGCTGCTGCTGGCTTCAGCAAGTTCAAGCAGCTCGGCGCTCGATCAGTTTTATCCATGGCTCGTCGGCGCGAGCGGGGCGGTTGCATTGGCAATGGTCGGGCTGACCATCGGCGTGATTGTTCGGGTTTGGCGCAGATTCCGACGCGGCGAATTTGGCACCCGGATCATGATTCGACTGGCGATCGCGTTTGCCCTAATCGGCGCGGTTCCGGTGGCCTTGGTGTCATTTGTTTCGGCCCAGTTTCTTGCGAAAACCATCGACAGCTGGTTTAGCCAGGGCGTGAACGTGGCTCTTGAGTCTGGCGTTTCGCTGGGCCGGGCTTCGCTGGATGGCATTCAGGTCGATGCGCTAGCCAAAGCGAGGCGACTGGTCATCCTGTTGGAAGACTCGCCCACCAACCAGATGATTGGGACTATCGAGCGTGTGGTGGATAGCCGCGAGGGTGTTGATGTTTTGGTGATGACTGGCGCGGGCGCTGTGCTTGCGAGCCGAAGTGCCCGGCTGGGCACTCTTGTTCCGGAGTTGCCGCCAATCGACGCCCTGAATCGGGCCCGTGTTGCACGGCAGTTTGTTTCAGTAGAGCCCGTCTTGTCGGGGCCGGAGAAGGGCCTTCAAGTCCGTGCTATCGCAATGACCAGCCGAGTCTCTGCCCAGGGCGATGAGACCCGCTTTGTGCAATGGGTCGAGCAGGTGCCTGCCGCGCTTGCCAGAAATCTTGAGGCCCTCAACGACGGTGTTCGCGATTATCAGCAGCTGGCTTTGGGCAAAGAGGGCCTGCGAAAACTTTACGGCGCCACCTTGCTGTTGACGCTGCTGCTGGCTTTTTTTGGCGCGTTATTGACGGCGCTTTTGCTTAGCGGCTGGCTTGCTGGGCCGCTACGTCAGCTGGAGCGGGCGACTAAAGCAGTGGCTTCCGGGGACTATCGACCGCTGCGGTATGACCTCCGATCTGCTGATGAGCTCAACGTTTTGGTGGGGTCTTTTAACGAAATGACGGCGCAGCTTAACGAGGCCCGTGAACTCGCCCAGCGCAGTCGACTTCGCCTGGAGGAATCAAATTTATTTTTGCAGCAGGTGCTCGGCCACCTCTCGGCGGGGGTGATGGTGATGGATGCCCAGTGGCGGCTGGTGGATTACAACACCAGTGCGGAACGCATTATTGCGGCAGGCCTTGGCGAGGAACGGCTTCGCCCGTTGTCACTTTTGCCGGTGGTGGGCTCCTGCAGTGACCAGCTAACACGCGGCCTGAGGGATCGCGATGAGATCCAGTTTCAGCATGAAACCACCCAGCAAGACGGCCGAGTGCTGACCCTGTTTGTCAGTGGCTCACGGCTTCCAGGCAAGCCGGCCCAGTATGTCGTGATTTTTGATGATATCGGAGAGCTTCTCGCTGCCCAGCGATCCCGAGATTTTGCCGACATGGCCCGCAGGCTTGCCCATGAAATTAAAAACCCGCTGACTCCGATTCAGTTATCTGCCGAGCGGCTTGAGCGCCGGCTGCATGATCGTCTTGGGCCTGAGGATGCCGAACTGCTAGGCCGATCCACGCAAACGATCGTCAATCAGGTGATGGCATTAAAGGCCATGGTGGACGAGTTTCGTAATTACGCGCGCCTGCCGGCACCCAACCCTGAGCCCGTCGATTTGAGCCGTTTGCTCAAAGAAATCTATCCCCTCTACAGCAATGACCGCCGCATCCAATGGCCCGAGCAGGCTGAGCAATTCTGGGTCTCTGTGGATCGGGCTCAACTGATTCAGGTGGTGCACAACCTGATTCAAAACGCACAGGATGCAGTGGGCGATCAGGTCGAGGCCTGCATTCGGCTCAAGCTGGAACTGCTGGATTCGGCAAAGTCCGCCACTTCAGAATCGGCCGCAGCCAGCCCGTGGGTTCGTCTATCGGTGCTCGATAACGGGCCGGGTATCAGTGCCGAGGCCCGTTCGCGGCTTTTTGAGCCTTATTTCACCAGCAAGAGCAAAGGCAGCGGCCTCGGCCTGGCGATTGTCAAAAAAATTGTTGAAGAAAATCATGGCCGAGTCCGTCTTCTGAATCGATCCGAACTTTGGCCGTCGGATGATGCGGGCGCAGTTGCCTGTGTTGAATTTGCGAAACTTCAAAATGCGACCGACAATTCGGCGGTGATCACCGAGAATAAGCGCCACTATGGCTGACATCCTGATTGTTGATGATGAGATCGGTGTGCGGGAGCTCTTAAGCGAAGTCCTGCAGGACGAGGGCTATTCGGTATCGCTTGCCGAGAATGCCGCACAGGCAAGAGACCTCCATCTCAACAAGCGTCACGACCTCGTGCTGCTCGATATCTGGATGCCCGACATGGATGGCGTCTCACTTTTAAAAGAATGGGCCGCCCAGCAAAAGCTTACCGCGCCCGTCATCATGATGTCGGGCCATGCCACGATCGAGACTGCGGTGGAAGCAACCCGCATCGGCGCTATCGATTTTCTTGAAAAGCCAATTGCGTTAACCAAGCTGCTTCAGACGATTGAGTCCGCGCTTACCCGGCGCACAAAGCAGGCTTCACCATCGGCCGAGAAGGCTTCCGACTATTCACTGCAGCGCGAGCCGGAGACGGAATACGACCCTGCCCCGCCGCCGCTGGCGACCCGCCCGGCGCAGGCCGAGGCAGTTCGACCGCCGCTGTCGGCCCGTGAAATGGCGCAGCAGACCCTGGCTGCCATTGACGTTGATGCGCCACTGCGGGAAGCCCGCGATAACTTTGAGCGGGCTTATCTCGTGTATCACCTTGAAAAAGAGTCTGGCAGCATGACCCGTGTCGCAGAAAGCACAGGTCTTGAGCGTACGCATTTGTATCGAAAACTAAAGCAGCTCGGCATCGATAAGCGCTGATTTGTTTAGGCGGCAATGAAAATTCTGATTTTGGGCGCTGGCAGGGTAGGCGCAAGCCTTGCAGAGCAGCTGGTGCTGGAACGCAATGACATTACCGTAGTCGACACCAGCCCCGAGAATCTTGCCGCACTCCAAGAGCGTTTTGATCTGCGCACCATTTGCGGCAACGCGACTTCTTTGACGGTGCTCGAGGATGCCGGCGCGCAGGATGCCGACATCTTGATTGCCGTCACCGCCGATGACGAGGTCAACCTTGTGGCCTGTGCCTTGGCCCATCGACGATTCAATGTGCCCAAGCGTATCGCCCGATTCCGCTCATCACAGTGGATTCAAAATCCTGATCTTATGGCCCCAGAGGCTTTTGCAGTGGATTTGGCAATCAGCCCCGAGCAGACGGTCACCGATTATTTAATTCGACTCATCGAAATTCCCGAGGCCCTACAGGTCATTGATTTCGTGAAAGGTGCCGTGAGCCTGGTGGCGGTGAAAGCCGATGCGGTGAGTCCAATCGTTGGCCATCCTGTGCGCGACCTTCGTGACCATTTGCCCCATATCGAATCGCGCATCGTTGCCATTTTTCGTGGCAATCGGGTCATCATGCCGGACGGCGACACCATGATTGAAGCGGGCGACGAAGTATTTTTTCTCGCCTCCCGACAGCACATTCGACAAATCACCAAAGAGCTGCGTAAAGAAGCCCATGCAGTAAAGCGAATGATGATTGCCGGCGGCGGCAATATCGGCATGCGGGTGGCCCGAGGTGTCTCGGGCTATATGACGCCAAAGATTATTGAAGGCAGCCGACCCCGGTGCAGCGCCTTAGCCCAGCAGCTCAGCGGCCAGGCCCTGGTGCTGCATGGCGACTCTACTGATGAGGAGCTCCTGGCCCAAGAAAACATCAGTGGCATGGATCTTTTTTTAGCTCTGACCAATGACGATGAGAACAACATCATGTCGGCGCTATTGGCCAAGAAAATGGGCGCCCGGCGGGTGATTGCCCTGATTAATCGCAGGGCCTACGCCGAACTGATGGAGGGCGGCCAGCTGGATGTTGCGATTACCCCCTCACATGCAACGATCGGGGAACTCCTGAAATATGTGCGGCGCGGCGATGTTGCGGCCGTCCATAGCCTGCGCAGAGGGGCGGCCGAGGCCCTGGAGATCGTGGCCCATGGCGGGAAAAACACCTCTAAGGTGGTGGGCCGCCAGATCCAGGAAATCGATCTACCCGCGGGCTGCAGCATTGTGGCCCTGGTCCGCAATGTTGATTCGGCCCAGCCGCAGGTGCTGATGGCGCACCACAACACAGAGATCCGAGGCGATGATCACGTGATTCTTTTTGTGGCCGATAAGCGCATGATTCCCAGGGTCGAGAAACTGTTTCAAGTGAGCGCCGGGTTTTTTTAACTATTTCCCGCAAAGGCCCGTCCGGCGTGGCTGTACGGGGTATTCCCTAGGCAAAA
>JAGWXV010000051.1 GCA_018969705.1 Betaproteobacteria bacterium | reverse complement strand
CCATTGCGGGCCCGAAATCATTGGGGCGTTCTGATTGAGCAAGGCCTCGATTAGCGGCATGCCGCGACGGGCCACATTACCGACCACCCAGACATCGGCAGCAAGATCCAGCTGATCGGCCTCAAAGCCTTGGATCACCTCAATGCCCGCCTGGGCCAGCTGTGTGCTCATCGGGGGATAGACATTGGCGTCACATCCCGTCACGCGAAAGCCGCAGGACCGGGCCAGCTGGGCCAAGCCCCCCATAAAGGTGCCGCAGATCCCGATCACATGTAGATGCATGGCAGGCATTGTAGCGATGGGCATAATGCAGACCATGATTTTTGAAAACACAAGCGATCTCTTTTCGACAGGCAGCACGCTGCGGGCTGAAATCGCGGCAGCGGCCGCTAGCCTCATCGCCGAAGAGGGCCTGGACTATGCCAATGCAAAACGCAAAGCAATCGAACGCATTGCCGGCAAAAAACATCACCGTTTACAGCGCGAGATCCTGCCTTCCAATGAAGAAATTGAAGAGGCCGTCCGGCAGTATCAGAAAATTTTCCAATCCGATTCCCAGCCGCTGCGACTGCAGGCGCTGCGCGAAAAGGCGCTGGCCTTGATGCAGCTCTTGGCGGATTTTTCTCCGATGCTGACTGGGGCCGTGGCCAATGGGACTGCCAGTGAACACAGCGATATCCATCTGCATTGCTTTGCGCCAAGCGCCAAAGAGCTGGGCATTTTTCTGATGAATCAGGGCTTTGACAGTGAAGCCGACAGCCTTGCGCCGCAGCGGCCCGGCGGCGATGCCATCGAGGCCCTAGCAATCCAGTGGCAGGGGGAGCTGGCGACCATTGCGGTCTATCCCGAAAGCGAGCAGCGCAGCAGCCCGCGGGTTGAAGCCAAACGAAAACATAATCGGCTGGACATCAAATCGGTTGAGAAACTGCTGCGCAATCACCCAGTCCAAGAGGCGCCATGAGCCTGAGCAAAAAATCAAAGTGGAGCCTTCTGGCCGCCGTCGGCCTGATCCTGCTAATTGCAGGAATCGCTGTGGGCATGCTGCGGCTCAGCCCATCGAAGGTACCGGCTGCCGACTGGGTATTTGAGCTCTCTTTCCCAAACCCAGAAGGGCAGGCCATCAGCCTTCAAAATGTCCGAGGCAGGCTGACGGTGGTGAACTTCTGGGCGACCTGGTGTCCGCCCTGCGTCGAAGAGATGCCGGAACTCTCCAGGATTCACGAAGAAATGTTGCCAAAAGACGTTAAAGTGCTTGGATTAGCCGTCGATTCACCATCTAATGTCCGGGAATTCCTAAAAACCCGTAGTTTTAGCTACCCCCTTCTGGTGACCGGCGGATCGGGAAGTGAGCTGGCCAAACGACTCGGGAATTCAATCGAAGCGCTTCCATATACAGTGCTAATCGATGCAAATGGCAGGGTTTTAAAGCAAAAACTCGGCAGAATAAAAGAAGAAGAGCTCAGAAACTGGATTGCCGAAGTACGCTAGAATAGTCCGCAGTGAACTCCGCTGGAGCGGTCAAATGTCGTTATCTCCGCTAATTTGGGTGCTACATGGCCCAAATTTGAATCGATTGGGTGCCCGAGAGCCAGAAATCTATGGCGCTACGACCCTCGAACAAATCAATCAAATGGTTGCCAGCCGGGCCAAGGCCTTGGGGATGGACGCCGATTGCTTTCAGTCCAACCACGAGGGGGCGCTGATTGAGCGCGTGCACCAGGCCACATCCGCCTCGGTGAAATTCATGGTGATCAATCCCGCCGGACTCACCCATACCAGCGTTGCCTTGCGCGATGCGATGGCCTCAGTCGCGATACCGTTTGTGGAGGTGCATTTATCAAACGTGCACCGGCGCGAACCATTTCGTCACCACTCTTATTTTTCCGACCTCGCAGAGGCGGTGATCTGCGGCCTTGGGCCGCAGGGCTATTTGGCCGCCATTGAATTCGCCGCGCAGAGGATCCCCCAGCACCGTGGCTGAAGACCGTCAGAAATCCAAGGAGCGCACCTCGATGGACCTGAGAAAACTCAAGACCCTGATTGATCTCGTCGCCGAGTCCGGCATTTCGGAGCTCGAAATTACCGAAGGCGATGACAAAGTCAGAATCGTTAAATCCTCCTCTGCGCCATTGGCACCCGCCGTGAGCCACGTCATTGCAGCGGCACCCGCAGCCGTGGCGGCACCATTAGCGCCCGGCCCAGCCGAGGCCCCCGCGGCATCGGGACTAGCCGCAAGCGGGCCGGCAGAGCCAGAGGGAAAAGTTGTGAAGTCCCCAATGGTGGGGACCTTCTATCGGTCCTCCGCTCCAGGGGCAGATCCCTTTGTTTCAGTGGGCAGCAGCGTGGCCGAGGGCCAGACCCTTTGCGTGATTGAGGCCATGAAACTGATGAATGAAATTCCCGCAGACTGCTCCGGCGTCGTTAAGGAAATTCTTGTCGAAAACGGCCAGCCTGTTGAATTCGGTCAGCCGCTTTTCGTCCTGGCCTAGCCAGCACGCGCCCCTCGATCCATGGCCGCATTGTTTGAAAAAGTACTGATTGCCAATCGTGGCGAAATTGCCTTGCGCATTCAGCGGGCCTGCCGTGAGCTCGGCATCAAGACCGTGGTCGTGCACTCTGAGGCCGACACCGATGCGAAATACGTCAAGCTTGCCGATGAGTCAGTCTGTATCGGGCCGCCGCCCTCGCGGCAGAGCTACCTCAATGTGCCGGCGATTATTGCGGCCGCCGAGGTCACGGATGCCGAGGCCATCCATCCTGGCTATGGTTTTTTGTCCGAGAACGCCGACTTCGCTGAACGCGTCGAGCGCAGCGGCTTTAAATTCATTGGACCTACTGCCGACGTGATCCGCATGATGGGCGATAAAGTGGCCGCCAAGCGGGCCATGATTACTGCGGGCGTGCCCTGCGTGCCAGGATCAGAAGGCGCCCTGCCAGAGGACCCAAAAGAAATCGTCAAGATCGCCCGCAGCGTAGGCTATCCGGTCATCATCAAGGCGGCCGGCGGTGGCGGTGGCCGCGGCATGCGGGTCGTGCATACCGAGGCAGCACTCATTAATGCCGTGCAGACCACCCGGGCCGAAGCGGCGGCGGCCTTCAATAATCCCGAGGTCTACATGGAAAAGTTCCTGGAGAATCCTCGGCATATTGAGATCCAGATTCTCGCAGACCACTTCGGCAACGTGGTCCATCTGGGTGAGCGCGATTGCTCCATGCAGCGACGCCACCAGAAAGTTCTCGAAGAGGCGCCCGCCCCGAAATTGACCACGCGACTGCGCGAAAAAATTGGGGATCGTTGTGCAGATGCCTGCCGACGAATCGGCTACCGGGGCGCAGGCACCATTGAGTTTCTGTTTGAGGACAACGAGTTTTATTTCATCGAGATGAATACCCGCGTCCAGGTGGAGCACCCGGTGACCGAGCTGATCACCGGCATCGATATCGTGCAGGAGCAGATCCGCGTGGCCAGCGGCCAGCGGCTGCGTCTAAAGCAAAAGGATGTGGTGTTCAAAGGCCATGCCATTGAATGCCGCATCAACGCCGAGGATCCCTACAAATTCACACCCTCGCCGGGAAAAATCCAGACCTGGCATGCGCCTGGCGGCCCCGGCGTGCGAGTCGATTCCCATGCTTACAGCGGCTATGTGGTTCCGCCCCACTATGACTCCATGATCGCTAAGCTAATCGTGTATGGGGATACCCGGGCCCAGGCGATTGCCCGCATGAAGATTGCCCTCTCCGAAACGATCGTTGAAGGTATCCAGACCAATGTTCCGCTGCATCGGGAACTGATGCGCGACACCCACTTTATTGATGGCGGCACCTCGATTCACTATCTCGAGCACATGCTGGCCGCCCGCGAGCGGGACCGTTAAATTTCTGGCCACGGATTGGCGTTGCGGTGATGCATGAGATCGTTTTCGAGACGAGCCTATCGGATACCGATGCGATCTCCGATAGCCTCATTGCACTGGGCGCCCTATCGGTCGCAGTGGAGGATGCGCTGGCCAGTGGTGATGGCGAAACTCCAATTTTTGGTGAACCCGGAATGCCAACGGCGGTGCAGGCCTGGCCGACCTCGCGATTGGTAGTCTTGATCGATATTGGCACTGCACCCGCCGGCTTCTGGGCCGAATTCTGCGGACAGGATGATCGATTTTCTCAGCTGCCCTACGAGATCCGCGCCATCAAAGATCAGGACTGGGTCGCCGAGACACAGCGCCAATTCAGCCCCTTTTTCTATCGAGATCGGCTCTGGGTTGGGCCCCACTGGCATGCGCCGCCTGCGGCCTTTGAGCGGCAGGGCATCGTCATTCGTCTGGATCCCGGCATGGCATTTGGAACCGCAAGTCATGCCACCACACAGCTCTGTCTGGAGCAGCTCACGCAGCAGCTCACTCCAGCGCCGCCCAATCTTCGTGTGCTGGACGTCGGCTGCGGTTCAGGCATTCTGGCCATTGCCGCAGCGAAACTCGGTGCAAGCTGCGTCCATGCAATCGACATCGATCCGATTGCTGTGCAGACCACCGAACAAAATGCGGCCTTCAATGGCGTGACGATCTCGGTGGCACTCGCCGATCAATCCCCGCCCGAATCATTTGATGTTGTAGTGGCCAATATCCTGTCGCAGCCCTTAAAGGTGCTCGCACCCATGCTGTCGGCCCGAACCCGGCCCGGCGGCAGGCTCTTGCTTTCGGGCATACTCGATCGACAAGCTAAGGAGATCTGCGAGGCCTATCAGCCCTTTATCGGACACCTTGGCCGCCTTGCCGTTTTGGATCAGCGCGACGGCTGGGTCTGTATCGGAAACCCCTCTTCTTGACCCCAATGCAAAGGAATCCCTTATGACGGTCCAAATCAGCGGCTCCATTGCCTTTGACACCATCATGGTGTTTGAAGGCCGCTTTAAAGACCACATCCTTCCCGAACAGACGCATATGCTCAATGTGGCCTTCCTCGCGCCGCAGATGCGGCAGGAATTCGGTGGATGCGCTGCCAACATTGCCTACACGCTGCGCGGCCTTGGACAAGAATGCGGCCTGCTGGGTGCTATCGGACGCGATGGCGGGGATTATCTTGAACGGCTCTCGGGGCTTGGCATTGATACCTCGCGCGTACTCTCGGCCGAGGACTGCTATAGCGCCCAGGCCTTCATCACAACGGACCTTGATGACAACCAGATCACCGCCTTTCATCCGGGCGCGATGAATCGTGCGGGTGAGGTGGGCCTTGGCGATGCGCAGGCGAGCCTGGGCATCGTGTCGCCCAATGGTCGTGAGGCCATGATTCGGCATGCCCGTGAATTCTCGGAGCGGCGCATTCAATTCATCTTTGATCCCGGCCAGGCCATGCCGATATTTGGACGCGAAGATCTCGAGGGATTTGTCAGCCAGGCGACCTGGGTCGCCGTTAATGACTATGAGGGCCACATGCTTGCCGAAAAACTCAATACCACCATTGCACAGCTTGCCAGCCGGCTTCCCGGCGGCCTAATTGTGACGCGCGGCGCAGAAGGTGTTGAGATCATGCAGCGTAAAGAACCCGCCATCCCAGTGCAGGGCATTGATGTACAGGAGATCTTCGGCCTGCCTGCAGCCGACCCGACCGGATGCGGCGATGCATTTCGCGGTGGGCTGCTCTACGGCCTTGCCCGTGGCGCCTCACTGCTCGATAGTGTTCGCCTTGGAAATCTAATGGGTGCCCTTAAGGTCATTCATCGTGGTGGCCAAAACCACGCCGTGCGGCCACCCGAGGTGGCCCGCTTTCTCCAAAATCTGTATCCCGACACGGCGGCCCGGCTTGCGGGCCACCTGCATGCTTGAACGCCCCAACGGAGCCTGATCGCCATGAAATTCCAGCCATTTATCAAAACATTACCGCTACTCGGCCGCGCAGGCATGCGCCTGATCACACTGTCTGCATTTGCAGCCTTGGCGTTGTCAGGCTGTGCCACGCAGAGCAGTTCATCAGCAGTCTATAAGGCCAGTGAAACCCAGCGTGAGCAGACCGTCCGCATGGCCACTGTCGAAGCAGTGAGAAAGGTCATGATTCAACGTGACAGCAAGGGCATCGGCACAATCGGTGGTGCGGTCGTTGGCGGCATCGCTGGCAGTAGCGTCGGCCAGGGCAAGGGCTCAGATATCGGTACGGTACTTGGCGCCATCGGGGGCATGGTCGCAGGCCAAGCCATCGAGCAGCAGGCCAATCAGCGTGAGGGTATAGAGATCACCATCAAGTATGACAATGGCGATCGTCGGGTCATTGTCCAAGAGGCCGATGTAGATGTGAAACCCGGCGATCGGGTTCGAATCGTTAGCGGTGCAGGCGTGATTCGGGTCTCAAAATAAATGCCGCAATACCGACATCTCAAGCTCCGCCACCACGGCCGCTGCGATCTGAAGAAGCAAAAAAGCAGCAATCGGAGATAGGTCAAAGCCTCCGCCAGCGCCGGATCGCTCAATCGGGTTGCGGCGTCTGCCCATCAGCCTACGAAATGGCTCCAGGAGCGGAGCACTCAGCAGATCAAAGACCGGTTTTAAGGGGTGCATCGGCGCAAGCCAGGACATCAAGACACCGACAATCAGAATCACTACCGCAAGCTGAAGACACCACTGCAGGGTCCACAGCACGGCCAAGGCCACGAGCCAGCCAAAGGGCCTGACCGGCTTCTGAGAGGGGCCCGCATCAGTCATCAGCCCCCAAGACATCAAAAAATAAAACATCACCACCAGCACTACAGATAGCAGCAAGGCCGACAGAAGGCTCGCCCAATCCACTCCGCCAAATCCGGGCAGCAGCCGGCGCATTGGCCGCACAATCCAATCGGTCATTTGAAACGTCAGGCGGGAGAGCGGATTCTGCGCGTGCAGCCGCACCACCTGGAGATAAGCCCTCAGGGCGCAGGCCACCACGAACAGGCTGCCCAGGGTTTTCAGCGTGAGCCAAAGAATCGTCATCGCCGCATCATAAAAAAAAGTCCCGCCAAGGCGGGACTTTTAGTGTCACAAATCAGATAAATCTGATGTCGAGACTTACGGACGGCTGCCCGTGGGGAA
>JAGWXV010000050.1 GCA_018969705.1 Betaproteobacteria bacterium | reverse complement strand
TTTATCGATCAGGGCGATCATCAGAAACTCTTGGCCCTTGAGGGGCTCGATGCGAAGGGGATTGAGGCCTTTATTCGCGGCAAAATGTCGCTCCCACTTCCGCTGAAGGCTGTCTCTTAATTAGAAAGCAGGCGCTATGAATTTTCCTGATATCAAATCTGTTGCCCAGCGTGGGCTGATGCCGGACATTCAAGGCACGCGCGATCATCGCGAGCTGCCGATTGATCAGGTGGGCGTCCGTGGCGTGCGCTACCCGGTGCTGCTCAAACTACAAGATGGCAGCAGCCAGCCCTCGGTGGGCGATTTCAGCTTAAGTGTGGGCCTGCCGGCTGAGCAAAAGGGCACCCACATGTCCCGTTTTGTGGAGTTGCTGGAGTCACTCAGTCAGCAGGGCATTGCACTTTCAGCGGCATCGCTACGCACGACGCTGGCCGATATGCTGGGCCGGTTATCCGCCGAGACCGGCTGCATTGAAGTCACGCTGCCGTTTTTTATTATGAAGGCTGCGCCCGTCAGCGGTGTGCAGAGCCTGATGGACTACCGCTGCCAGTGGACCATCGAACAGACGCGGTCATCGTCGGGCTTGGCCCAGCAGCTGAGCTGCGAGGTGAAAGTGCCCGTGAAAAGCCTCTGCCCATGCTCTAAAGAGATCTCGGAATACGGTGCTCACAACCAGCGCTCTGAGGTGACGGTGAAGGTCACGCTTGCCGCATCCGCAGAGCTCTCCGTTGAGGATCTGGTGCGGACCATCGAAGCCCAGGCCTCTTGCGAGCTCTGGGGCTTACTGAAGCGGCCTGATGAGAAATATGTCACCGAGCGGGCTTACGACAACCCCAAGTTTGTCGAAGACCTTGTGCGTGATGTTGCTGTCGCGGTCCGCAGTCTGCCAGGTGTCCAGGGCTACGCTGTGGAGGCCGAAAACTTCGAGTCCATCCACAACCACTCGGCCTGGGCCAGAATCGTCGGCTAGTCGCGGAAGTTGCCGAAGGTTAGCGGCAGCTCGGTAACGTCTTTTTTAAGCAGCGCAATGGCCGCCTGAAGGTCATCCCGTTTTGC
This sequence comes from Betaproteobacteria bacterium, assembly GCA_018969705.1. GTDB lineage: Bacteria > Pseudomonadota > Gammaproteobacteria > Burkholderiales > Burkholderiaceae_A > Lacustribacter. The sequence goes on along the minus strand of JAGWXV010000050.1, from coordinate 6,023 downwards.
GCCAGTGATGCGGACCGCATCACCCTGGATTGCTGCCTGGACTTTCATCTTGCTGTCTTTGATGATGCGGACAATTTTTTTAGCGTCATCGCCGGCAATGCCGTGGCGGACCTTAATGAGTTGCTTGATTTTGTCGCCACCGATTTTTTCGGGGCTGCCGATATCCAGAAAACGCACATCAACACCGCGCTTGGCGCATTTTCCGATCAGCACATCGCGGACCTGTCCGATTTGAAATTCGCTATCGGCATAAACCGTTAGCTCCCGATCTTTTTGCTCGACCTTGGCACTCGTGCCCTTGAAGTCAAAGCGGGTCGCAATTTCTTTTGAGGCCTGGTCCACTGCATTGCGCAGCTCGGTCATATTGGCCTCCAGCGTAGCGTCAAACGATGGCATATCACTTCCTCTTGGTTGCAGCGATGCGCATGCGCAAGGCATTAAGCTTAATGAAGCCGCCGGCATCGGCCTGGTTGTAGGCGCCGCCGTCATCATCAAAGGTGGAGATCCGCGCATCGAAAAGCGAATGCTTGGATTGGCGTCCAATCACCGTGACGGTGCCTTTATAGAGCTTTAACCGAACCCGGCCGTGGACTTGGGCCTGAGTGTGATCAATCAGGGTCTGCAGCGCAATGCGCTCGGGTGACCACCAGTACCCGTTGTAGACCAGACTGGCATAGCGCGGCATCAGGTCATCTTTGAGGTGGGCGACTTCGCGATCTAGGGTCAGCGATTCGATGGCCCGATGGGCCCGCAGCAGAATCGTGCCGCCGGGTGTTTCGTAGCAGCCACGGCTTTTCATGCCGACATAACGGTTCTCGACCAGATCCAGCCGGCCAATGCCATGACGGCCGCCCATGGCGTTTAAGGTGGCGAGCAGCTCGTGGGCCTTCATCTTTTTACCGTTGATCGCCACCAGATCGCCGCGTTCGAAATCCAGCTCGATCACTTCAGGCTTATTGGGCGCTTTCTCCAGTGGCACCGTGAGGCGCCACATGCCTTGTGCGGGCGGCTCGCGGTCCGGATCCTCGAGCACGCCACCTTCATACGAAATATGCAGCAGATTGGCATCCATCGAAAAGGGTGCTTCGCCTTTGCGTTTTTTATAATCGACCGGGATGCCATGACGATCGGCATAGGCCAGCAGCTTATCCCGCGACAGCAGGTCCCACTCGCGCCAGGGGGCGATGATCTTGATATTGGGCATCAATGCGTAGGCCCCTAGCTCAAATCGGACCTGGTCATTGCCCTTGCCGGTAGCGCCATGTGAAATCGCATCGGCTTTTTCTTTTTTGGCGATCTCAATGAGCTGCTTGGCGATTAAGGGCCGCGCGATCGATGTACCCAGCAGGTATTCACCCTCATAGACGGTGTTGGCGCGAAACATCGGGAACACAAAGTCACGGACAAACTCTTCACGAAGATCCTGGATATAGATTTTTTTAATTCCGAACTGCTGGGCTTTTTTTCGCGCAGGCTCAAGCTCTTCGCCTTGGCCAATATCAGCGGTGAAAGTGATCACTTCGCAGTCGTATTCATCCTGCAGCCATTTCAAGATGACCGAGGTATCTAGCCCGCCCGAGTAGGCCAGCACGACTTTTTTGATTTTGGGTTTAGAGGAAGCGGTTTTTTTCATGCCAGTTCAGGATCAGGAGTGGGTCGGCAGGCGGAAACAGTTTTCCCGCCAGTTGCTGAGTCGCAAAGTCTAAGGGATTAGTCCTTTAGCCGGCCGAGTAAAAGAAATTCCATCAAGGCCTTCTGGGCATGGAGCCGATTTTCGGCCTCATCCCAGACCACGCTTTGCGGCCCATCAATCACGCCGGCAGAGACCTCTTCGCCACGATGGGCCGGCAGGCAATGCATGAATACTGCCTTGGGGTCGGCCTGCCGCATCATGTCCTCATCGACCATCCAGTCGGCGAAGGCCTTGGCGCGGGCCTCATTTTCGGCCTCAAATCCCATCGAAGTCCAGACATCGGTCGTGACAAGATCCGCACCCTTGGCGGCCTGCATCGGATCGGCGAATTGCTCGAAGTGGCCCTGTGAGTGCAGGCCAGCCCGCTCCGGCTCGACCTCATAGCCGGGTGGCGTCGAGACCCGGACCTGAAAGTCCAAGACCTCGGCCGCCTGCAGCCAGGTATTGCAGACATTATTCGAGTCGCCGATCCAGGCTACGGTTTTTCCGCGAATGGAGCCGCGATGCTCGATAAACGTGAAGATATCCGCCAGGATTTGACAGGGATGGTATTCGTTGGTCAGGCCGTTAATAACGGGCACGCGGGAGTTCGCCGCAAAGCGCTCCACAATGGTCTGCTCGAAGGTTCGGATCATCACCAGATCGCACATCCGCGAGATGACCTGGGCGGCATCTTCGACCGGCTCGCCGCGGCCAAGCTGGGTGTCGCGGGTGTTGAGATAAATTGCGGCCCCGCCGAGCTGATGCATGCCCGCTTCAAAGGAGAGCCGAGTGCGGGTCGAGGCCTTCTCGAAGATCATCACCAGCGTGCGGTCCAATAGCGGCATGTGCCGCACATAGCGTTTGAACCGGTCTTTGATGATGCGTGTGCGCGCAAACAGATAGTCGATGTCATCGTGCGAGAGATCATTAAATTGCAGAAAGTGGCGCAGCTTGTTCATGCGGATCGCGCCCCGAGAAACTGCCGAATGATGGGCACCAGGATTCCCACAATCTGCTGGGCTTCGGCTGAATTCAGAATCAAGGCCGGCAGCAGCCGAATCACACTATCCGCAGTTACGTTAATCAGCAGGCCTGCTTCACGCGCCTGGCCAACCAGCTCGGCGCAGGGCCGATCCAACTCGATGCCGATCATCAGGCCCTGGCCGCGAATCTCGCGAATCCCCTGGCAGTCGGCAAGCGAGGCCCGGAATCCATCCAGCATTTGCCGGCCCCGGGCCGCGGCGTTTTCCAGTAGGCCCTCGGACTCAACGGCAGCGATGGTTTCCAATCCAGCCCGCATGGCCAGCGGGTTTCCGCCAAAGGTCGTGCCGTGGTTACCCGGCTCAAAGACTTCGGCAGCCGGCCCGTGGGCGACAACAGCGCCGATGGGCACACCCGAGCCGAGGCCCTTGGCAAGTGGCATGACATCGGGAATGACATCGGCCCACTGGTGGGCAAACCACTTGCCCGTTCGTCCAATTCCGCATTGGACCTCATCGAGCATGAGCAGCCATTTTTTCTGCGTGCACAGCCGGCGCAAAGATTGAAGAAATTCGATTTGTGAGGGCCGAATGCCGCCTTCACCCTGAATGGTTTCAAGAAACACCGCACTGATTTCAGGATGGGCGAGACTCGCCTGCTCGATCGCCGAAATGTCATTTAAGGGAACACGAACGAAACCTTCGACCAGCGGCTCAAAGCCTTTTTGGACTTTTTCATTACCGGTGGCGGAGAGTGTTGCCAGGGAGCGTCCATGAAAGGCCCGCTCAAAGACAATCGTTTTCGGCGCGGCAAAACCCAGACGGTGGCCGTGTTTGCGGGCCAGCTTGAGTGCGGTCTCATTGGCCTCGAGGCCTGAGTTGCAAAAAAAGACATTGGTCATACCCGAGAGCCGGACCAGGGTCTCAGCCAGCTGTGACTGCAGCGGCACCTCGTAGAGGTTCGAGGTGTGAATGAGTCGACCGACTTGATCGCGCAGACCTGCGACCAGCCGCGGATGGTGATGGCCCAAGGTATTGACCGCAATGCCGGAGAGACCATCGAGATAGCGCCGGCCCTGGGCGTCCCACATCCACACGCCCTGGCCATGGGTAAAGCCCACGGGCTGTCGGTTATAGGTATTCATCAAGGCATTCATGGTGATGGTCCAGCCGATGCTGTTGCGCAGTGTCACAAAATGAGTCCGATAGAATACCCGTTTCGCTCAGGGACATCTTCCAAGCGCATCCGCCGGATTGTTGTTGTGCCCGCCAAAAAGTTTCTCATCAAAGGCAATACCCACTCAGGCAAAGTTTTTCGTCCTAGCGACTGGGCCGAGCGACTCTGCGGCGTGATGTCGGCCTTTCGGCCCCCCGGCCAGCAGCAGCTGGCGGGCCATCTGCAGTACTCGCCCTATGTGGTGCCGACAACGATTGGCGATATGAAGTGTGTGATTGTGGATCAGCGGCTTGAAGGCCTGGAGCCCATGGCCATGGACTTCGTGATCAGCTTTGCGCGTGATAACGATTTGCCGTTTGAGGAGTTCTCCGACGACTCCTCAGGTCATGCGCCAAAACCGTAAGGCGCGCGGCTAGACCTTTAGCGCATCCAACACGCGCTGCGTGATGGCATCGACGCTGCCGACGCCGGCAACCGTCACAAAGCGTGGCGCCCGCCGATCTCCCGTAGCGGACCAATCCTGATAGAACTTCACTAGCGGCTTGGTCTGGCTGTGATACACCTCAAGGCGCTTGCGTACGGTGGATTCCTGGTCGTCATCGCGCTGAATCAGCGGCTCGCCGGTGACATCGTCCTTGCCCTCGGATTTGGGGGGATTGAATTTCACATGGTAGGTGCGGCCGCTGGCCACATGGACCCGCCTTCCGCTCATACGATCAATGATGTCCTCATCGGGAACCGTGATCTCGAGTACCGCGTCGAGAGCCACGTCTGCATCCTTCATGGCCTGGGCCTGCGGAATCGTGCGGGGAAATCCATCGAACAGATATCCCGATTTGCAGTCCGATTGTGTGAGCCGCTCTTTGACGAGGTTGATGATGATTTCATCACCCACCAGTCCGCCGGAGTCCATTATTTTTTTTGCAGCGACCCCCAGTGGTGTGCCCGCCTTGACTGCCGCCCGCAGCATGTCGCCTGTCGAGACCTGGGGGATGCCATAACGCTTGGTGATAAAGCCGGCCTGTGTCCCTTTGCCAGCGCCCGGGGGCCCGAGAAGGATGATGCGCATGGTGGTCTCCAGAATAATGTTGTTGTCGAGGTCCGATTATAGGGACCCCATCAGCCTTTAAGGCCGATGTTGCTCTGCCCACAGCTGCCGAATTCGTTGCAGATCCTCTGGCGTATCGACTCCTGGGGCGGGGGTCATTTCGGCATGATGGACCGCGATGCGATGGCCGTGCCATAGCCAGCGCAGCTGTTCGAGTTGTTCGGCCTGCTCAATTGGGCAGACCGGCCAACCGACAAATTCTTGAAGCGCATTTGCACGAAACGCATAGATTCCGATGTGCCGGTAGGCGATGGGCTGACCATCGGCGGGACGAGCCAGATGGATCTGCGTGAGCGCGGGCCAGTGATCGCGTTGATAAGGAATTGGGGCGCGAGAAAAGTAAAGCGCAAGGCCCGCGGCATCGCAGACCACTTTCACAATATGCGGGCTTTGCAGCTGCTCGGAATCCAGCACCGCCGTGGCAGCGGTGGCCACAGCGGCAGCGGGATGCAGTGACAGTGTTCGGGCAACCTCACGAATAAGCGCCGGTGCAATCAGGGGCTCATCGCCCTGAACATTTACGATGCATTGGGTTGGTGAGGCTTGCAGACGTTGTGCCACCTCAGCGATGCGATCGGTGCCGCTTTGATGATCGGCCCGCGTGAGGATGGCTTCAATGCTGTGCGCGCTGCAGGCAGCGTGAATCTCTTGATCATCGGTGGCAACAATCACGCGGCTTGCGCCGCTTGCCTGCGCGCGCTCTGCCACACGGACCACCATGGGCCTGCCGCCGATATCGGCCAGCGGCTTATCCGGCAGACGCGTTGAAGCACGCCGAGCCGGAATGATGGTCCAGAAGTCCATTAATTGGGTTGATCTGCAGCGGGGCTCTGATCTGGCGCTGCGAGATCAGCGGTCGTGATGTCTTGCAGGGCGATCGCGCTGGATTCCAATAAATGTGGAATGCCATCGATGATGGGGTAGGCGAGTCGCTCAGACTCGCAGATCAGGTAGCGGCCGCCCTTGCCCAATGTCAGCGGTTGTTTGGAGCGCGGGCAGGCCAGAATTTCAAGAAGCTTTGAATCCATGGATCATGTTCGTTTCAAGGTTGGGCAGAAAACGGATCGATTGACGCAGCGCCCA
>JAGWXV010000049.1 GCA_018969705.1 Betaproteobacteria bacterium | reverse complement strand
AAGCAAAAAGAAGTCGACGAGCGCATCGTGCTCGATGACGCTGCCGTGCTCTCGGTGCTCGAGAAAATGATCAAGCAGCGCAAGGACTCCATCAGTCAGTTCGCCGCAGGAAATCGCCAGGATCTCGTCGCCAAAGAGCAGGCCGAACTCGACATACTGGCCGCCTACATGCCTGAGCAGATGTCTGAGGCAGATCTCGATGCCGCCATCGCTGCGGCGATTGCCGAATCCGGCGCCAGTGGCCCGCAGGCCATGGGTAAGGCCATGGCGCTGCTCAAGCCCCGGCTTGCCGGCAAGGCCGACATGGGCCAGGTCTCTCAGCGGCTCAAAGCCCGCCTCACCCAGTAGCACTCGGCCAATCGCCCATGCGGCGCAGGGCTGCGAAATATCGCGGGGCCGAGCAGCGCAGCGTGGATACACTAAGGACATGATTCCTCAGCAATTCATCGATGATCTGCTGCGTCGTGTCGATGTAGTTGAGATTGTTGGCCAGCATGTCCAGCTGAAAAAAGCGGGTGCGAATTATTCTGGCCTTTGTCCCTTCCATACCGAGAAGTCACCCTCCTTCACGGTCAGTCCGAGTAAGCAGTTCTATCACTGCTTTGGCTGTGGAGCCCATGGCACTGCGCTGGGTTTTTTGATTGAACATCTTGGTCTGCCGTTTCCACAGGCCGTCGAAGACCTCGCCCGCCGGGTCGGGCTCGAGGTCCCGCGTCAGGCACCTGTTGCGGATCCCGAGGTCCGCAAGCGTGAATCCGATCAGCGGGCACGTCTTAAGGATTGCCTGCTGCAGGCGGCCCGCTTTTATCAGCGCAGGCTTAAAGACTCCCCGCAGGCGATTGATTATTTAAAAGGACGCGGCTTATCTGGAGAAATTGCCGTTCGATACCACCTGGGCTATGCCCCCGAGGCCTGGCAGTCACTGCAATCTGTTTTTTCCGACTATCAGAGCCGAGATCTTCTCGACGCCGGTTTGGTGATTGATGGCGAATCCGATCGGCGTTATGACCGCTTCCGTGATCGCATCATGTTTCCGATTTTAAGTAGCCGCGGCGAGGTCTTGGGATTTGGCGCCCGCACCCTCGGCACTGATGAGCCAAAGTATCTCAATTCGCCAGAGACGCCCGTGTTTTCCAAAGGCTTTGAGCTCTACGGGGTGTTTGAGGCGCGACAGTCGATCCGCGAGGCGCGGCAGGTCTGGGTGGTGGAGGGCTACATGGATGTCGTCGCCTTGGCCCAGCATGGACTGGGACATGTCGTGGCCACACTGGGAACTGCAACAACTGCGCAGCATCTTCAGCAGCTATTGCGGCTCAGTGATCGCGTGGTATTTATGTTTGACGGAGATGCAGCAGGACGGCGCGCTGCCGCACGCGCGATGGAGACCGCACTGCCTTTTGCAAGCGAACAGAATCGTATTGATTTTGCATTTCTGCCCGAGGAGCATGATCCCGATAGTTTTGTGCGTGCCCATGGTGCTGAAGCGCTTCGTGATTGGGCATCAAAGGCTATGCCCTTGTCCGCCTGGATGCTGGAGGTAGCCAGCAGTGGCCAGTCGCTTGAGATTGCCGAGGGAAGGGCAGCAGCAGTCACAGAGGTGCGACGGCTTTTGTCGCTGATGGCAGCTGGCCCACTGAGAAATCAAATTGCACTTGATGCAGCCCGGCGACTTGATGCCGCCGACCTTGCAAAAGAATCTTCTGATGCTTTTGTGCGCAACGATGCCAAGCCTCGTGGTGCATCACTGTCGGGTGCAAGCGCGCCACCGGGATCACGATTTACGCGGCCAGTCATTCGGCCGCTTGGCGAACGACTCTTACAAATTGTGGTGCGTGAGCCTGCCTGGGCAAGATGGGTTGATGATCAGGCCCAGGCCGCCTTAGATGGCCCGCAGTCGGCATTGTTGTCGTGGATTCAGCAGCGAATTCCCAAAGAAGGATCAGTGAACTTCGCCATGCTTCACGAGGCCGCCCTCGCCGAGGGCCGCGAGCGGGGATCTGAGGCGGTGAGATTCTTTATTCGGCTTGCCCAGCCGGATGCCGCGCTTGATGCGCTCTCGGAGAGCACCCAGCTGCTGCGGGAAGAGTTCAATCTGGCCCTGGTGCGGCTTAAGCTTCGGGTGCTTGAGGATCAGGCCGCGGCGCTCGCCGATCAGGCAGCGTCCGACGCCAACGCGCGGGCACAGCTTCAACGGGTGCGGGAGACCATCCAGCAATTAAAGGCCCAGCCCCCCAACTCAGGGGAGGATTTTCGGGCTTAAGGTACTGATTTTGAACATTTTTTGCTATAATGAAGGGTTTCCGCTGACGCACCTAAAAATTGCCACACAAGGACCCCACGCCCGTGAGCAAAGCCCAGAAATCCGCCGTGAAGACTCCCGCAAAAAAATCCGCTGTGAAACCCGCTGCGGCCAAAAAACCGGCCGCCAAGACGGCCAAGCCTGCCGCCGCAAAGCCATCGAAGCAATCTTCCCAAGCGAAGTCCGCAGGTAAGGCCGCCGCAAAAGCCCCTGCGGTTAAAAAGCCAGCAGCAAAGCCCTCCGCGAAAAAACCAACGCCTAAGCCGGCTGCGAAAAAGCCGGCAGTTGCGGCGAAAAAGCCTGCCGCTAAAAAACCAGTAGCCAAGCCGGTAGTGAAAAAACCGGCGCCTAAGCCAGCCGCGAAAAAGCCGGCAGTTGCGGCAAAAAAGCCCGCTGCTAAAGGACCTGCGAAGCCCGCAGCAAAGCCTCAGGCTAAGCCGGTCACCAAAGCCGTGACCAAGGCCGCCGCAGAAAAGCCGTCGGCCAAAAAACCCGCGGCAGCTGCTGGAAAAAAACAAACCCCGCCCGCCCCGGCGCCAAAGAAAGGCAAGGGGGCCGCAACGCCCGAGCCGATTGCTGCAGAGAAACTACCCGTTAAGCCCAAGGGCAAGCCAGGCCGGCCGCCGAAAAAATCACCAGAGCAAATCGAGGCCGAGGCCAGCGGTCTCGATGACACCGTCATTGATGATGTTGAAACTGCAGATGTCATCGAGCCGCCTCCGCCGCCGAAAAAAGGATCGGCCCGGCGGGCCCGTGATCGTGTCCTGAAAGAGTTCCTGCCCTTGGGCGGCGCCGTCACGCCGGAAGAGCTTGAAGCGCGCAAAGCCAAGATCAAGACCCTCTTTAAGCTGGGTAAGGAGCGCGGCTATCTCACGTACTCTGAAATTAATGACCACCTGCCCGAGAACGTAGTGGAGGCCGAACAGATCGAGTCGATCGTCTCGACATTCAGCGACATGGGCATCGCGGTCTATGAGCAGGCTCCCGACACAGAGACGCTGCTGCTCACGAGTAACGCACCCGCATCTGACGATGATGATGCCGAAGAGCAGGCAGAGGCAGCGCTGCAGACCGTGGATTCCGAGTTCGGCCGCACGACCGACCCGGTACGGATGTACATGCGTGAGATGGGCACTGTGGAGCTGCTCACCCGCGAGGGTGAGATCGTTATCGCGAAGAAAATTGAAGAAGGCCTACGCGATATTGTGATGGCGATTTCTGCCTGCCCCGCAACCATCAGCGAAGTCCTTGAGTGTGCCAACAAGATTCGTGAAGGCACCATGCCAATTAGCGATGTTGTTGATGGCATCGTAGATCCGAATGCCCCCGAGGAAGACCTGCTGTCATCGACCGAGGCTGAGTTTGCCGCTATTGAAGCTTCGGAAGAGGTCGATGATGACGGCGCTGCGGCAGCAGCTGCAAATAGCGCCCGGCTTGAAGAGCGTAAGGTAGCAGCGCTGGAAAAATTCGATGTAATTAAAAAGTCCTTCGACAAAATGCGCAAGGCCGTCGATGGCGATGGCTATAAGTCACCCGCCTACGAGAAGGCCCAAAAGACAGTCAGCAATGAGTTCATGAGCATTCGCTTTACCGCAAAGATGGTCGAGCGTTTGGCCGATACGCTACGCAGTCAGGTTGAAGATGTACGCCGAATCGAGCGCAAGATTCGCTCGATTGCAGTAGATAAAGTTGGCCTGATGCAAGACTGGTTCATTAAAGAATTTCCTGGCAATGAAACCAATCTAGATCTCTTTGCGAAAAAGGTTTCAACGGCGGGCGCTTCTTCGCAGCTGCTTCAGCGTAATCTCCCCGCCCTGCAGGAAGAGCAGCAGAAACTGATTGCCCTGCAGACCCGAGTGGTTCTGCCGTTGCATGATCTTCGAGAAATCCACAAGCAGATGACGGCGGGCGAGCGCAAGGCCAGGGCAGCGAAAAAAGAGATGACCGAGGCCAACCTGCGGCTGGTGATCTCGATTGCGAAGAAGTACACCAACCGTGGACTTCAGTTTCTGGACCTCATCCAGGAGGGCAATATCGGGCTGATGAAGGCGGTTGATAAGTTCGAATATCGCCGGGGCTATAAGTTTTCCACCTATGCGACCTGGTGGATTCGCCAGGCGATCACCCGCTCGATTGCCGATCAGGCCCGAACCATCCGTATCCCGGTCCACATGATTGAAACCATCAATAAGATGAACCGGATTTCGCGCCAGATTCTGCAGGAGACCGGCAAGGAGCCCGATCCGGCAACACTGGCCATCAAGATGGAGATGCCGGAAGACAAGATCCGCAAGATTTTGAAAATCGCCAAAGAGCCCATCTCCATGGAGACTCCGATTGGCGATGATGATGACTCCCATCTCGGCGACTTCATTGAAGACACTAATACGGTTGCACCGATGGAAGCTGCGCTTCAGGACTCCATGCGGGATGTCGTGAAAGAAGTGCTGGATTCGCTCACACCGCGCGAGGCAAAAGTACTGCGTATGAGATTCGGCGTAGAGATGGCTACCGACCATACGCTGGAGGAAGTCGGTAAGCAGTTTGATGTCACGCGCGAGCGAATACGACAGATTGAGGCAAAGGCCTTGCGTAAGCTGCGGCACCCCAGCCGCAGCGATAAGCTGAAGAGTTTTTTAGATACGCTGTAAAAAAAGGCCTGGGGAACCAGGCCTTTTTTCTGTATGTAAGCGCAATCACAGCGAACCCGGGGGCCGTTAGCTCAGTTGGTTAGAGCAGAGGACTCATAATCCTTTGGTCGCTGGTTCGAGTCCAGCACGGCCTACCATTTACAACCCTTCGTAATACCGTTGAGACTGTTTTTGAGTACCAGCGTAAAAAAATCACGCTGGGCGATTGGTTAAGACCGCCTTCAAAACCTTACGCTGCTTTTTAATTACCCATTAATTTGAAAAGCAGGCCCTTGGTATCAAGGGGCAAATTGCTGAACCACTCTGTAAGCCGTAAAGCCTCCTGTGAGTACTCTACCTTGGGCGGTAATGAGTGCAAATTCGCTTTGGGCGCCTCTCCCCTCGGCATCTGATTTACATCGACCCCAAGCCAATTAGATAGGTAAAAAAGATGCTGGTAACTGGGCATGGATACGCCACGCATCCACCGACGCATTGTTTCTTGAGATATCGGCTTCTTGGCTTTTGAATGTCGGTTAAAGTTAATGGCTACGAAAGCAGCAGATGGCAAGCGCCCATACCTCTTTCGTAGCCCTTCTCTCAACTTCTCGGAAAAAATATCTGAAATTGGGAATTTCCCTCCAAGTATCAAAAAAGTTACAAAGTATTGATAACTTGGAGACGCAGTATGAGGCTTTAAAACCTCAACAGTATCAGGGACAGTCTAGATTACACGTTTCGCGTGTAATTAGTTTTTGAGTAGTCGAGTAACGGGTACACCCAAAACAAAAGCCAATTTTGTGAGCACCTCTAGCGTTGGATTGGCAATGGTGCGTTCAATCTTACTGACAAGGGTCCTATCAACCCCTGCTTCTAACGCCAGACGCTCTTGTGATAATCCGTGCTTGCCCCTCAGCGTTCTGATGTTGTCTGATAGGACAAGTTGTAATTCTCTCAGTTCGGACTGCCACATATTCAGTCAATTCTTGAGGTTGCGACCTAGCATTAACCTTTATATGAGACGAGACGTCCACAGTTCATATGCCACGGTTTTAAAGCAACAAATTAACAACCGAAATTTAAAACGGCAGAAAAACTATCATCGCTCAATGCCTCTCTGAACCAGGCGAAATCTGACTTTGAAAAAGGCGTGAAAATGGAACCTCTAATGCCGTTGCGATCTTTGTAGCGACTTCGAGACTGGGATTTGCTACCGCCCTCTCGATATTGCTAATCTCGGCTTGAGTAACTTGTGCGGCAGCAGCCAATTGTTTTTGAGATAGTTCTCTCTTTTCACGCAGTAAACGAATATTTGTCCCAAAGTCTCCTTGTAGGATTACGAAGTTAAGCCCCCAAGGCTGACCGCCATTAAGTTTTCTCATAAAAGTAACATACAACTTCTGAGTTATTCGTATTACACGAGCAGTGAGCAAAGCAAAAGTTGTATAGAATCCTCTCACTGCAACTGCAGTGCACGGTTTACACGCCACGGTTTTAAAGCAACAACTTGAAAAATTATGTCTGACTGAACAGCCGGTCTTGGCCTTGTCATTTTTTAACGTGAATTCGGGTTGACTTGCTCTAGCGCGATCGTGGTCTATCGTCAGGCCTGATAAACTCCAGCAATGACAAACGTTTACGAGCTGCCCAAAGATCTTCCGGTACCGCAAGATGATGGCGCCGCCAATCACCTCATCGGGCAGCGGCTTCCGGGCGTCGCCCTGGCCGCGACCGATGGTTCGGTTGTTGATTTCGGAGCGAAAGTAGACCCAGTTGTCATCTACTGCTATCCAATGACAGGCCAGCCCAATGTGCCGCTGCCCGAGGGCTGGGATCAGATCCCGGGGGCAAGGGGATGCACCCCGCAGAGCTGTTCTTTTCGGGATCACTACCAAGAAATCCGAGCACTTGGTGCTGATGTCATTGGCTTGAGTGTCCAAAATACTGCCTATCAAAAAGAAATGGCTGAGCGCCTGCATTTACCGTTTCCCGTCGTCAGCGATATCGACTATAAATTCCAAAAGGCGCTCAAACTCCCGACATTTCAGGTGGCGGGGATGACGCTGCTAAAAAGAATTACGCTGATTGCGAAGAGCGGAATCATTGAGTCGGTCCACTATCCTATATTTCCGAGTGATAGTGATCCGGACTGGGTG
>JAGWXV010000048.1 GCA_018969705.1 Betaproteobacteria bacterium | reverse complement strand
CCCAGTCATTTGACATTGAGGTCCGGAATCCGCGTGTTTTTTCGGCGATTGCAAACGGCGGATCGCTGGGTTTTGGCGAGTCTTATATGGCAGGTGACTGGGAGTGTGCACAGCTTGATGAGATGGCCAGCCGGCTGCTTGCCGCGCGACTCGATCAACAACCAATCGGAGTTGCACAACTCAAATTGTTTGCCCATCGGCTGCGATCACGCTTGATCAACCTCCAGTCCCCGGCCCGGGCCTATCAGGTAGGTGAGCAGCATTACGACATCGGTAATGATGTCTTTGAGCGGATGCTGGATCCCGCAATGATTTACTCTTGTGGCTATTGGGAGCGGGCATCAACGCTGGCGCAGGCCCAGCAGGATAAGTGCGAAATGATCTGCAGGAAGCTTCAGCTCTCGCCGGGCGAGCGGCTGCTGGATATCGGCTGTGGCTGGGGCGGACTTGCCGCCTATGCGGCAAGTCATTTTGATGTGCAAGTTCATGGCGTAACGGTATCTAAACAGCAGGCCGGCCACGTTGTTGCGATGACCGGAGATGGTGTCAATGATAGCCCTGCGCTGAAGTCGGCTGATATTGGGATTGCGATGGGATGCCGCGGGACGGATGTTGCCCGCGAGGCCTCGGCCCTGGTACTGCTAGATGATGACTTTAGCTCAATTGTGTATGCGATTGAGCGGGGCCGACAGATCTATCAAAATCTGCGCAAAGCGATTGGATTTATCGTGACGATTCACATTCCGATCGCTGGGTTGGCAGCCCTGCCGGGATTTATAGGACTCGCGCCCTTATTACTTCCCGTGCATATCGCTTTTATGGAAATGATTATCGATCCAGCAGGATCGTTTGTTTATGAATCGCAGCGAAGTGCTGATGACCTAATGCGTCAGCCACCGCGGGACCCCCGGGCAGCAATTCTTTCTTATCAACTGTTGATCAAGAGTGTTATTCAGGGCCTGGCAGTTCTATTGGTGCTGGCCCTGGCAGCCGCCTGGGCCCTGAATCTGCCGATTGATCAAGCGGAAGTGCGCAGCCTGGTGTTTGTTGGCCTTGTCGCTTCGAGTCTCGCAATCGTTACGGCGAATCTGCTTGGCGATCGGCCCACGTGGGATTTGGTGAAAACCCCAAATATTGCGCTTTTGGTCATCAGTGCCGTGGCGGTCGGATTGCTACACCTCATCGTTTGGATCCCCGGCCTGCGATCCGCTTTTCATTTCGCTGCGGTTGCGCCATGGTGGTTTCTGGCTGCTTTGGCTGTGGGATGGTTTAATTACGTAATTCTCCGATTAATTCAAAAATTTTTTAGGTCAGAGAGAGCTTCTACGCCATGATCCCGCAGGCTGATTATTTTTACGTCAGAGACAGGCTTTTACGTCGTGAGGAAATTGCCCTGCTGGATATTCGGGAGGAGGCGCCGCACGCGGAGTCACATCCTTTATTCGCAGCCCAGTTCCCGCTGACACGGTTGGAGGCCGACGCCTTCAGCAAAGTGCCCAATCGGCAGACTGCGATCGTGACGCTCGATGATGGTGAGGGCCTCGCGGAGACCGCAGCACGGCGGCTCTCCGAGATGGGTTACACCAGCGTCCGCATTTTTGCTGGCGGAATTCAGGCATGGTCAGCCGCTGGCGGGGAGCTTTTCCGAGACGTAAACGTCCCGAGTAAGAGTTTTGGTGAATTTGTAGAGGCCCATCGCCATACGCCTTCGTTATCGGCAGAGGAGGTCCAAACACTTCTAGAAACGGATGATGATGTCGTGGTGGTGGATGTTCGTCGCTTTGATGAGTATCAGACCATGAGTATTCCGCAGGGCATAAGTGTTCCTGGCGCCGAATTGGTATTGCGTGTTCCTGAGCTTGCGCCCAATCCGTCCACGCGGGTGATCGTCAACTGTGCGGGACGCACACGCAGCATCATTGGCACTCAGTCGTTGATTAATGCTGGGCTGCCGAATCCGATTAGTGCGCTTCGCAATGGAACAATTGGCTGGACCCTTGCAGGCCAGACCCTGGATCGGGGCGCATCTCGGCAGTACCCACAAACGTCGGCTGAGACGCTTCGGATTGCGAATGAGCGTTCGCGTCAGGTCGCAGACCGAGCCGGTGTAAGACGATGCAGCCTATCAGAGGCGCTCGCATGGCGATCCGATCCGAATCGCACCACCTATTTTTTTGATCCCCGTACAGCGCAAGAATATGAACAGGGCCACTACCCGGGCTTTCAATGGGCGCCGGGCGGGCAATTGGTGCAAGAGACCGAAATGATGGCGCCGGTGCGCGGCGCAAGAATCGTGCTTGCAGATCCTCTTGGCCCTCGCGCCAATATGACCGCTTCATGGCTAGCCCAGATGGACTGGGAGGTTGCGGTGATTGATGGTGGTTCGCAGCAGGATCTCACCGAGCGGGGCCCTTGGCAGGCACCACGGCCGCCCTTGCCGGCGGTAAAGAAGATTAGCCCAGCCGACTGCGATCGTTATCGCACCGATTTTCCAGATAGTCTTATCGTTGATTTCAGCACACACGCCCACTATGTGCGCGCCCATGTGCCGGGCGCATGCTGGGTTTTGCGCTCCCAGCTGGATCGGGCCGTATCCGAGCTGTCGATGGCGCGCTGCTTAATTGTTATGGCTGCCGATGATGGCATCGCGGCTTTCTGCGCCCAGGAATTGCAAGGCCTATTGCCCGCAAATGTCGAGCTTCGGCTGCTGCAGGGCGGGCTTGCCGCCTGGCGGGCGGCAGGAAAACCAATTGAGGAGGGCGCCACGCGGCTACTTGCTCCGCCCATTGATCGCTACCGGCGTCCCTATGAGGGTACCGCCGTTACACCCGAGGCAATGCAGGCCTATCTAGATTGGGAGTTTGGTCTGGTAGAGCAGCTCAGGCGCGATGGATCGCATCATTTTCGCGTGATTTGATGCTTTAACCATGCGGAGGCGGTCACCAGGATAATTCCTGCGATGACAAAGGCCGCACCAATGATAAAACTGATTTCCAGTTGCTCCTCTAGCAGGCCGACTCCGAGTGCTACCCCAAAAATTGGTGTGAGAAAAGAAAACACCCCCAGCTCTGATGCGCTGTAGTGTTTGAGCAGCCAAAACCAGGCGAGGTAGCTTGCGAAGCAGACAATAAGAGATTGAAAAATCAGACTGCCCCATGCGAGCGCAGTGAATTGAATAGCGGTTTTTTCGAGTAAAAATGCCGCAGTAGTCAGGAGAAAAAAAGCACCAGCGAGCTGATACAGCAGCATTTGTGCTGCCGAGACCTGCGCGAGCCTTGAGCAGCGCACAGCCACCGTGGTAGCGGCCCATGCGATCCCGGCGCCAAGCGAAAGCAGATCTCCGTAAAGCAAGTCGGCAGCATCGATATTTTGCTGCGTGTGATTTGGACGAAAAAGAAAAGCGATGGCTACCCCTGTGAAGGCGAGTCCAATCCCAAACCATTGTGCTCGGCTTAGCCGCTCACTGGGCATCAGCAGATGCAGCCCGAGGGCAGCAAAAATGGGTGCGGTGTACAACAGAACTGTCATATGGGAGGCCGATGTGTAGCGCAGACCCTCGCCAATTAAAAAAAACTCAAGGGCAAACAATCCCGCCACGAGAAGGCCAGGTCGCCATGTGCCATCTTGAATGGAGAGGCCCTCGCGCCGAATGAACATGAGCAGTACTACAAGGACAGCGGCCACGCCAGAACGAAGCGCGATCAGCATTAACGGTGAGATGTCCGCCGCCGCCATCTTGAGGTTGACTTGGGCCAGCCCCCAGATCAGACACAACACCACCATCAGTCCGCCTGCGCCGGCATCCAGCGGTTTTCGATGAATTGTCATTGGCTTAAATCACACCTGGTCTGTGGAGTGGGGACTGAATCTGCCCAATAGACTTGGCCGAGGATTTCACGCTTTGCTTTTTTAATTCTTTTGGAGAACAACATGGCTGATTCAAGCCCCCAGTTTATCGAGACCGCAATGAAATCAGCGGTTCAGAATATGATGGAAGTGTCTGCCGCATCAATGAAGGGTATCGAAAAAATGGCACATTTGCATTTAAAGATTGCCCGTGATGCCGCCCAGCATGGCGCGGAGAGCGCCAAAGCCCTTACCATGTCAAAAAACCCGCAGGATCTGGCGAAGGTTCAGGCCGCCTGGTTAAATTTTTCGTTAGAGAGCATGACTGCCTTAGGCAGCGCGCTTTGCGGTATCGGAATTGAAACTGCCAAGGCCTGGTCCAAGGTGAGCGAGGCACAGATGAGCGATTTGGGCGAACGTGTTCATAACGCCATCGAGCAGTTCTCAAAATATGCGCCGGCTGGATCTGAGAGCGGTGTGGCGCTAGCTCGGTCGGCATGGAATGTTGCAGGACAGGCCTATCAGACCGCGACAAAGGCGACCCGACAGGCAATCGCGGTGGCTGAGCAAAACGTTGAATCCGCAGGAAAGGCGGGACTTAATCTCGTGAAATCTGCCTGACGGTCTAGGTCTGCGGCTTCTTTTTCTCTGGCGGGCTGTACTGGCTGCACAGAAGGCCCGCCAGCCGCTCGACCGCAGAATTCACCGGGATAATTTTGCTTTCCTGGGGCAGCTGTGGGTTGAGAAGATACTGGCCCTCGGCAAAAAACTTTGAATAGATCGAGGCCGATTCAACTTTGAATTGTTGCCGCTTGCAATCAATGACCCGCGTCAATGTCATTGATCGGTACCAGAGCCGTTCATACCGCATTACGCTTTCATAGTTGGTCACGGTCTGGAATCGGACCATGGCATCACCGAGCGGCCGAATAGACTGCAAATTAATATAGATTTCATAGTTTGGCCCCTTATCGAAGGCCGACCATTGCCCGGCGCTCGCTGGCAACGTGAGGGCAAACAACATCAGGCTTAGCAAGTAGCGCATCGGCGTCGTTTCCGGCTTTAGTAAATTAGGTCGGCCAGTATAAGATGAGCAGATGAAGGAGGGGAAGATGCTGTCGCAGCAATCAGAGATTGCGGTGGTGGGGGCAGGCGCGGTCGGCTGCTTTTTTGGGGGCCGACTTGCCCAGGCAGGCTACTCCGTGACGCTCATTGGGCGGCCCTCGCATGTCGATGCGATCAACCGCGATGGGCTTTGGGTTGATTCACAAGACTTTTGCGGTGCAATACCCGTGCGGGCATCCGTATCTGTGAGCGATGCGGCCCGTGCCGATTTGATCCTTTTAGCCGTGAAATCCACAGATACTGTCGCTGCCGCTAAGACACTCTCACCCGTCTTGCGTCCCGATGCATTAATTCTGAGTCTTCAAAACGGTGTCGATAATTGCGCGCGGCTTCGGCCTTACATTGCGCAAGCCGCCTTCCCTGCAGTGGTCTATGTTGCGGTGGGTATGCAGGGCCCAGGCCGAGTAAAGCACTTTGGCCGCGGTGAGTTGGTGATCGGGGATCCTGAGTCCAGCCCCCCATCTCGAGCTGAGGATTCGCTGCGTGCGATTGCCGGAGTATTTGAGTCTGCCGGTATGCCTTGCGCTGTATCGCCTGAGATCAAGCACGCCCTCTGGAAAAAGTTTCTTGTGAATTGCACCTATAACGGAATCTCAGCACTTGGCCAGATTCCTTATGGCGAGATGGTCCGACTGCCGCAAATTCAATCGCTGATTGAGGCCCTGACTGAAGAATTTATTCAGGTCGCTCAGGCGGAAGGTGTTGATCTGAGTCGCGAGGAGGCCGCCCTCGCAAATCAGTCCATTGCGCAGACTATGCCAGGCCAGCGGTCTTCAACTGCCCAGGACCTTGCGCGCGGAAAGCCCACCGAGATCGATTATCTGAATGGTGTTATCGTTGAGATTGCGCATCGGCATGGCATCAGCGTACCCACCCATCGTGCGATTCATGGCTTAGTCAAAATGCTCGAGCACCACCCCATGCAGGATCCACTGCGGCAGGCCTAATTGAGCGCGCCCAAAAACCCACCTCCGAAGCGCGCTGACTTTCGCGCATTTGAGTCGATACAGACCCGCTGGCACGACAATGATGTCTACCAACACGTAAATAATGTTACTTACTATGCGTTTTTTGATACCGCAGTCAATAAAATTCTTGTGGATCGGGGCGTACTGAAGATTGCGGACAGCCCTATAGTCGGATTGGTCGTTGAGACTCAATGCAAGTATTTTTCACCGATTGCTTTTCCAGATTTAGTACATGTGGGCGTCTGCACGCGACATATTGGATCGAGTAGTGTTCGATATGAGATCGGTATTTTTCGTAACGAAGACCAGCTGGCATCAGCGGTCGGACACTTTGTTCATGTTTATGTCGATCGGCGCAGTCAGCGTCCAGCCCCAATTCCCGAGCCGATTCGGCAGGTACTGACGGATCTCTACCGGGCCGACAGTTGGTAGCGTTATTTGAGGCCTTCGTAACGGGTGCAGCTCCAGCCCAGAGTGACAGAGGGCCCACGCAGAGTGAGTCGGCCATCAATCGGGTTAAATTCGATTTCGTTTTCTTGATTTGTATCGCGATAGCGTCGCAGCGCGCCGGCCTCTTCTTTAAAGTCAAACGTTCGCCCTCGGTAAGTCAGTGAAGTCGGAGTGATCTTGAGTTCGAACGTCTCGGCGTTGTTGAGATCTTGTTTGCAGTGAAACTCTTGGGTTCGGGCAACACAGCCCGCCATCAGCATCAACGCCAATACCGCCAAAAGACGCATGATCAAAAGTCCGCCGGCTGCCCGAGGGAGGCGACAGGCCAGCCGCTGGGGCGCGCAGAAGAAATTGTTGCGCTGCAGTCTTGCTGATGCAGAAGGCTCAAGCTATTTTGATGCGCAGTCAGTGAGTCAAAGGGGGTGGTCATGTGTCGATGGGTTGCCTATGCAGGTCCAGATGTTTTCTTAGAAGATCTTATTTTCCATCAGGAAAACTCCATCATCCATCAGAGTCTTTCGGCGAAACATTCCGAATGGGTTACCAATGGCGACGGCTTCGGCGTGGCTTGGTACGGAAAACGCACCGCCCCAGGGCTTTTCAAGGATATCCTGCCCGCCTGGAATGACAGTAATCTGCGCTCGCTTGCTTCTCAAATTCAGTCCCGGCTATTTTTCGCGCATGTGCGGGCCTCCACGGGGAC
>JAGWXV010000047.1 GCA_018969705.1 Betaproteobacteria bacterium | reverse complement strand
CTTGAGCAGGCATGAATGTCGAAGACCTTGTCGCATTCTCGACAGTGAAAGTGGTGATGGTGGTGGCCGGCAATTTCGAATCGGGTGGGCTGTCCAGGCAGGTGAACAGTGGCGACGAGTTGCTCCTGAATCAGCAGATTGAGATTGCGATAGATGGTGGCCAGATTCAGATTGGGGACTGATTGCTGGGCGTCCGACAGGATTTCCGGCGGCAATAATGGACGGGCCGCGCGGCGCAGGGCCTCGGCAATCGCGGTGCGCTGTTTAGTGGATCGGGCCATACCGAGAGTGTAGGGGCGCCAGAGACTGCTTGCAATTGCGAATGCATTTGCAATAAAATAAACTTATGGAAGTTCAGCCTGTTTCCAATATCGGCCTCCCACGACAACACAGCCAAGCAAGATGATTCATCCGCACTCGCGGCTAACCCGCATTAACCCCGCAATGGGCCTGAAAGCGGCGCTGGCGTGGACATTCACCGCGCTGTTCGTTCAGACCGCTTTTGCTGGCGATGATCATGGGCATTGGGAGTTTGGCTTTGTGCTGGATACCGCACACAGCGGGAAGGTGATGGAGTTGGGGTATCGGGATCGGAATCTACAGCTGGGCCATGGCGACATCATGATCTCGGGACCACTTGGCCGGGGACTCCATTTAGAGGCGATTGTCTCCGGCCATACGGCAGATGGGCGGCTGCTGACGCATACCGAGCGTTTATTGCTGACCCATGAACTGCAAGACCGTGGATTGAGTTTTGGGCTGGGCCGATTCGCATCTCAGGTCGGCGCAATTAATGCGCAGCATCCTCACGAGGATGATTTTTCTGAGCGGCCGCTGTTATATCGCGGTTTTTTGGGAAATCACTGGTTTGATGATGGACTGCGGCTGAATTGGGTAGCACCCACACCCTTTTATCTGCGCGTCGGCGCCGAGGCATTTTCGGGCCGGCAGCTGATTGAGCAATCCCAGGCGACACCCGTTGTCGGTGCCAACACGCTCTCAATCAAGACAGGCGCCGATTTCGATCCAAACCGCAGCTGGGCATTTGGCCTATCGGTGCTGAATAATTTTCGTCAGGCCGTGCCGCACGACCACACGGCATCTAGCAGTGCGCACGCTCATCTGCACGGTGCTAGTTTTAGCAGTCGACAGCTCTGGATGAGTGATCTGACGCTGCGTTGGGCGCCGCAAGGCCGGCCCGAGGATCAGGAGCTTAAGCTCACCTGGGAGTACGCAAGCGCACGCCGAATCCATCCGGACGCAGGCGGCTTGACGCACGCCGCCTCTGCGCTGGCAGCGGTCTGGCGTTTTCGGAGGGATTGGGAGATGGGGGCCAAGGCGGACTGGCTGCGTGTGCATCAGCCGGGCTTACATGATGACGATGCGAATCCCGCGACCGCAGCCACACTCGAATTTGGTGCGGCACGACTGCGTGAACAGGCGCTGATGATTGCTTATCGACCCGATCACGGCCGAACCCTTCGGCTGCAATATAGCCGTCAGCAGGCCTCTGGCCCTGATGTCGCAGATGTGTTTCCACGCCCGGTTCGCGAGGTCCTGATGCTACAGCTTGTGCTTGGCTTTGGAAGTGCGCGACATCATCATCATGACTAAGATGAGAATGCTGGCTGCCACCCCAATTTTATTGCTGCTCTTTTCGGCCAGCGCTGCTGCCCACGGGCCCCATGTGCATGGCAAGGGCGAGCTCGAAATCACCATTCAGGGCGCTGCGATTCGGGGGGCCTTTCGCACCCCGATGGAAAGCCTACTGGGTTTTGAGCACTTGCCGAAAAATGATGCTCAGCGCAAGGCCCTGGAGGGCCTTCGTCAACAGCTGGCCCTGGCATCTGCAGTGGTGCTGCCTAATGCCGAGGCGGCGTGTCAGCCGCGGATGGCAGAGGCGACCTCATCAATTTTTACGGGCATGGCCAAAGGTGAACACAGCGATCTTGAGTTTCGATTCTCTTTCGAATGCGGCATGCCAGATCGATTGAACAGCCTCGAGGTAGTCGCCCTGAATCAGTTTCGCAGGCTCTCTGAGGTCCGCGCCGTGCTAGTCACAACCAAGGGCCAGCGGTCTTTTGCAGTCAAGAAAAAAGATCCGAAGATTTCAGTAGCGCCGTAACATTGACCAGCTTAGGCGCCGAGTCCAACCGGCCGTTTGGGATTGCTGCACCATTCGCTCCATGAGCCCGCATACAGCGCGCTTCCGGCAAGGCCTGCGATTTCCATTGCCAAAATATTGTGGCAGCCTGTCACGCCGGATCCACACATATGAACAACGTCCATCGGATCCTGCTCGCCAATCAAGGCGAGAAATTCATCTCGCAATTGCTGGGCCGATTTAAAGCAGCCTCTGCTGTCGAGATTTTCGATAAAGGCGCGGTTCGTTGCGCCTGGGATGTGGCCAGCGACCGGATCTAAAGGCTCGGTCTCACCACGAAAGCGCTCGGGTGCCCGAGCATCAAGCAGTGTCGCAATTGCGCGGGTTGAGCCCGCGTCGACCCAGGCCTGGACGTGTTCGAGAGTCCAGAGCGGTGCAAGCGAGGGCCGCACCGAAATCCGGCCTTTGGATTTCGCCTTAAAGGGCTCGGTGGACAGCGGGCCGTCATTAGCGATCCATTGCTGAAGCCCGCCGTCGAGCACGCCGCACTTCAGATGGCCGATCCATCGGCACATCCACCAGAGCCGGGAAGCGAACATCCCGCCGGAGGCGTCATAAGCAATGATCAAGGTGTTTTCATTGGCGCCAAGCGATGCCAGACATGCCGCGAATGTTTCGGGAGAAGGCAGCGGATGCCGGCCGTTCGTACCGTTTTTTGATGCCGCGAGATCGTGATCGATGCTCAGAAACGCTGCCCCGGGCAGATGTCCCTCGCGATAGGCCTGTTCGCCCGCATCCGGATTCATCAGATCATGCCGGCAGTCGACAAGCAGGACAGGCTCGCGAAGCCCGACCAACTCTTTGACGGAAACAATTGGATTAATAGTGGACCTGCCGACGAAGATATTCGTGAAAGTGCAGCATGCCATCTTCCATTGGCGACTGATAGGGGCCGACCTCGTTATCGCCACGGACCATTAGGGCATTGCGTCCACGGTCCATTCGTTTTGCAATCTCATCATCTTCAATCATGGTCTCGCGATAGGCTGCCTGGTGGGCCTCAACAAACTCTGGCTCAAAAAGTGCGATTTCCTCCGGGTAGTAAAACTCAATCACATTGTTCGTAGATTGCGGCCCCCGGGGGTGCAGGGTGCTGACCACCAGCACCTTGGGATACCACTCCACCATGGTGTTGGGATAAATCGTCATCCAGATTGCGCCGTAGGGCGGCAGGCCTTCGGGGTGCATGCGCAAGACCTGCTCATGCCAGCGCTGATAGACCGGTGTTGATGGCTGCTTAAGATCGGTGATGCCAACGGCCTGCACCGAAAAATGTTCGCCGTAGTGCCAGTGGAGTTTCGTGCAGTCAACGAAATGGCCCAGGCCCGGATGAAATGGCACCACGTGATAGTCATCCAGGTAGACCTCGATAAAACTCTTCCAGTTGTAGTCGCAGGCGTGCTCTTCGATGCGATTGAGCACATAGCCTGAAAAATCAAGCTGCTCCTTAAAGGGTGTCGTGTGCAGGTCTCGGACAATTTCGGCGGGCCCCTCAAAGAGCAGACCATTCCAGCGTGATAAGGCCGTCGACTTTAAGTGCCGGCAGGGATCCTCGGGGAAGTGGGGTGCACCAATCAATGCACCGTTGAGGTCGTAGGTCCAGCGGTGCAGCGGACAGACAATCGAATCGGCCTGGCCCTGGCCCTCCAGCATAACGGCCTGCCGGTGGCGGCAGATGTTAGAGAGCAATTCAATTCCCCGGGAATTACGCACCAGCACACGGCCATGGTCCTCGTGGGCGAGCGTCGCGTAGTGGCCCACCTCCGGCACCATGGCCTCATGGCCAACGTAGCCCGCGCCCAGACGAAACAGGCTTGCGAGTTCTTGCTGCAAGACTGCAGTCTCAAAATACGAATGAACCGGCAACTGCGCCGCGCTAGGGGCGAGCCGAGAAAGGTTTCCGACATCCGACATCGAGGACCCCCCGAAAAACACTGGCCAAAAAAGAAGGGCGAGTATACCCCCGCCGAAGAGGCTAAGTTCTTGATTCGTTTCAATTAAAATCGGCCTATGGAAAAAAAGCACACGGCCAAGGCGGCATCTGCTGCGGGGGCCTCGGCCGGGGTGGAGGGCGGCCCGCCACAGGCAGCCGCCATGGGCGGCCCTGGCGCGCTGCCGGCCGATATTGCGGCCCTGAATTTTGAGCAGGCGATGGCCGAATTGGAGCAGGTCACGCGGCGTTTAGAGCAGGGTGATGTGCCGATTGCGGAGGCCTTGGCGGCCTATCAGCGCGGGGCGTCCCTGATGCGGCATGCCCAGTCGATTCTCAATTATGTTCAGACCGAGATTGAAGTCATTGAGGCTGGCCAGGAGCGCAGCGCAGATCGTTCTGCTCTGATCTCACAAATCAAGGAATAAGCTCCTTGGAATTTTCCCAGTGGGCGCTTGCGGCCCGACAAGATGTTGAAGCGACACTGCGCCAGGCCTTAGAGAGTCGGGCCCCAGCCATTCGCACGCGCGGTGATCAGCGATTACATGAGGCCATGGCCTATGGCGTTTTGGGGGGCGGCAAACGTATTCGGGCGCTCCTGGCCCTCGCAGCGGGAGAGGTGGCCTCAGCAAGCCGACAGAATTGCATTGCCGTGGGAGCCGCCATTGAGTGCATTCACGCGTTTTCCTTGGTCCATGACGATATGCCCTGCATGGATGACGATGCCCTTCGGCGTGGACAGCCAACGGTACATGTGAAATTTGGCCAGGCCCAGGCGCTTTTGGTGGGCGATGCATTACAGACCTTGGGATTCGAGTTATTGACCACACTCTCCATATCGGCTGAGCAGGCCATTGATCTGGTACGAGTGATGGCCCGGGCTACGGGCCTACAGGGCATGGCGGGCGGCCAGGCGGTCGACATTGAGGCGGTTGGCCAGGAAATGTCGCAGGAGGCCCTGCAGGCGATGCATGCGTTAAAGACCGGCGCGCTGATCTCTGCCGCAGTCGAGATGGGCGCCCTCTGCGGATCGATTTCCGAGCAGGAACGTGGCGCCCTGGTCCGTTTTGCGGCCCGGGTTGGCCTTGGGTTTCAGGTCGCCGATGACGTCCTGGATGTCTCGGCCGATGCCCAGACGCTGGGTAAAACGCCGGGCAAGGATGCTGCCGCAGGCAAGCCGACATTTGTGGCCTTGCTTGGCTTAGCGGGCGCACAGGACTACGCTAGAGGGCTGCACCAAAGCGCGATTGCTGAGTTGGCCGCATTTGGGCCGCGGGCGGATCGGCTGCGCGAGGTGGCCCAGGCCCTGCTTGGGCGCACTCATTAAATAAAGGATGTCGAGGGAGAAGCGGTTTTGCGAGAAACAGTCAATACGGAGTCGGTGGGCCGACTGCTGGAATCCGTCAATGCACCGGCAGATGTTCGAGCGCTGAGTCGCCGACAGCTGCATCAGCTTGCCGATGAGCTGCGCCAGTTTTTATTGGATTCCGTCTCGGCAACCGGCGGCCATCTGTCTTCCAATCTCGGCACGGTCGAATTAACGATTGCGCTTCATCATGTCTTTCAGCTGCCCTATGACCGACTCATCTGGGATGTTGGCCATCAGAGCTACCCCCACAAAATTCTGACTGGCCGGCGTGAGCAGATGCCAACACTGCGTCAACTCAATGGCCTGTCGGGCTTTCCGAAGCGTGCAGAAAGTGAATTCGATGCCTTTGGTACTGCCCACTCATCAACGTCGATTTCTGCCGCCCTTGGCATGGCCGCCGCTACCAAGGTCAAAGGTGAGCACATCGGGCCCCAGCGGCGTCGTCATATTGCGGTAATTGGTGATGGGGCGCTCTCTGGCGGTATGGCCTTCGAAGCCTTAAACAACGGCGGCATCGACACCGAGCTTGATCTACTGGTGATTCTCAATGACAACGACATGTCGATCTCCCGGCCGGTGGGCGCCCTATCGAATTACCTGACACGGCTGTTGTCGGGCCGTTTTTACCGCTCCGCCCGCGAGTTCAGCAAGCAGGTCCTGGGCGCCATTCCGCCGGTGCGGGAGTTTGCAAAACGCTTTGAGGGTCATGCCAAGGGCATGATCATGCCGAGTACTTTGTTTGAAGAGCTCGGCTTTAATTATGTAGGCCCGATTGATGGCCATGATCTCGATGCCCTGGTGCCGACGTTGCACAACCTGCGGGAGCTTAAAGGGGCCCATTTTCTGCATGTGATTACCCGCAAGGGCCAGGGCTACCAGCAGGCTGAGGCCGATCCGATTCTGTATCACGGCCCGGGCAAGTTCGATCCCCAGGTGGGCATCACACCCGGCGCAGCCATGACCAGGCCCACCTATTCCCAGGTCTTTGGCCGTTGGCTGTGTGATGTTGCTGAGCGCGATCCGCGGCTGATGGCGGTTACGCCGGCAATGTGTGAGGGCTCAGGCATGCAGGAATTCGCAAGCCGTTTCCCAGAGCGTTATTTCGATGTGGGAATCGCGGAGCAGCATGCGGTGACATTTGCGGCTGGCATTGCCTGCGAAGGCCAGCGTCCTGTGGTGGCGATTTATTCGACTTTTTTGCAGCGGGGCTATGACCAGCTGATTCATGATGTCGCCTTACAAAATCTGCCGGTGTTGTTTGCCATCGACCGTGCAGGCCTAGTTGGTGCCGATGGCGCCACCCATGCAGGTGTGTTTGATTACGCTTATCTCCGTTGTGTGCCCAATATGGTGGTCATGGCACCCAAGGATGAGCGTGAGTGCCGCGAGATGTTGAATACAGGCTTAGCGATTGATGGCCCGAGCGCAGTCCGTTATCCGCGTGGGGCGGGATCCGGTGTCGATGCATCGGGCTGCTTTGACGCGCTGGAGGTGGGCAAGGCGGAGCTGCTTCGGGAGATTAAAAAGCCGTCGGCTTCCTCCAGGATCGCGATACTCGCCTTTGGCTCCATGGTGACACCTTCGCTGGCTGCTGCTGAGGCCTTAGATGCCACGGTGGTCAATATGCGCTTTGTAAAGCCGCTGGATATGGCGATGATCGAGAGAATCGCCAACAGCCACGACATGATCGTCACAGTCGAGGAACACGTGGTCTCCGGCGGGGCCGGTTCGGCCTGCGCGGAGGCCTTCGTCGCGCTTGGAGATCGCATCCCCATGGTGCCGATTGTCCACTTGGGGCTACCGGATCG
>JAGWXV010000046.1 GCA_018969705.1 Betaproteobacteria bacterium | reverse complement strand
TCGGGTAGCATTAGCACCCTTTCTCTCATCAAGAATCCCACGGAGACTGTTGAATGCATCTTGGCATCCCCAAGGAGTCATCGCCGGGCGAAACCCGGGTTGCGGCCACACCCGAAACGGTGAAAAAACTGGTCACGCAGGGCCACCAGGTGACTGTTGCCCGTGGCGCAGGCCTTACTGCAAATTTCACAGACGATGCGTTTTCTGCTGCCGGCGCCGTGATGGCCGAGCAGTCGCAGGCCCTGGGCGCAGAGGTCGTGCTCAAAGTCCGGATTCCTTCTGCAGAAGAGCTGGGCCAAATGAAACGCAATGCCATTTTGATTGGCATGCTCAATCCCTTTGATCGAACCGGCCTTGATCGGCTTGCCGCTGCAGGCCTGACGGCATTTGCGATGGAGGCCGCCCCCAGAACCACAAGGGCGCAAAGCCTGGATGTGCTCTCCTCGCAGGCCAATCTCGCGGGCTATAAGGCCGTCATGCTTGCCGCAGACGCCTATCCCAGAATTTTCCCGATGCTGATGACCGCTGCGGGCACGGTGAAGGCGGCCCGCGTCGTCATTCTCGGCGCAGGCGTGGCAGGCCTTCAGGCCATTGCGACTGCCAAACGCTTGGGTGCCGTTGTCGAGGCCTCTGATGTGCGCCCGGCCGTAAAAGAGCAAATCGAATCGCTGGGCGCAAAGTTTATTGATGTGCCCTTTGAAACCGATGAAGAGCGAGAGATCGCCAAGGGCGTGGGCGGCTACGCGCGGCCCATGCCTGAGGCCTGGATGAAGCGCCAATCCGCCGAAGTCGCCAAACGCATTGCACTTGCGGATATCGTGATTTCCACTGCGCTGATTCCCGGGCGCAAGGCCCCCACCCTGATCACTGAAGAGATGGTGAAGTCCATGAAGCCAGGCTCAGTGATTGTGGATATGGCAGTCGAGCAAGGCGGCAACTGCCCGCTATCTGAACTAGGGAAAACGGTGGTCAAGCATGGTGTGATTCTGGTCGGTCAGCCGAATATCGCCGCTTTAGTGCCAACCGATGCCAGCGCGCTGTACGCCCGCAATCTGATGGATTTCCTCAAGCTGCTGATCACCAAAGAAGGCAGTCTGTCGATTCCCGCCGATGACGATATCGTTACTGCATGCCTGATGACCAAAGATGGCGCTGTGCTGCGCGCCCAATAAAAGAAACGCCTAACCCAACGAGAGTCATGCGATGGAAGCAATTAGTCCAACCTTAGTGAACCTGATCATTTTTGTGCTGGCCATCTATGTGGGCTACCACGTGGTGTGGAATGTCACACCGGCTTTGCACACACCGCTGATGGCCGTGACCAATGCGATTTCTGCGATCGTGATTGTGGGCGCCATGCTGGCGGCTGCTTTGACCGAGACCACACTTGGGATGGCCATGGGCGTGCTGGCCGTTGCGCTGGCAGCGGTCAATGTCTTTGGTGGTTTTTTGGTGACCCGCCGCATGCTGGAGATGTTTAAGAAAAAAGAGAAAAAAGCACCCGCTGCCGAGAAGGAGGCTGCATAAATGTTTAGCCTCTCGATGAACACGGTCACGCTGCTGTATCTGATTGCATCGGTTTGCTTTATTCAGGCCTTAAAAGGCCTCTCGCACCCCACCACCTCCATTCGCGGCAATCTCTTTGGCATGACGGGAATGGCAATTGCCATTCTCACGACCCTTGGTCTGATCTCCACGATGGCCGAGGCCGTCATGGGCGGCAGTGCCGATCTCGGCAAGGGGTTTGCACTGGTTGCGATCGGCTTAGTGGTCGGCGGGCTCATTGGTGCGACCATGGCCAAGCGGGTCGAGATGACCAAGATGCCAGAGCTAGTCGCCTTCATGCACTCGATGATTGGCCTTTCTGCGGTTTTTATCGCAATCGCTGCCGTGGCTGAGCCCTATGCACTGAACATCACGCAAAAGGGATCGGGCATTCCACTGGGCAATCGGCTGGAACTGTTTTTAGGCGCCGCCATCGGTGCGATTACTTTTAGCGGCTCGGTGATCGCGTTCGGCAAGCTCTCGGGCAAATACAAATTTCGTCTGTTTCAAGGGGCGCCTGTTGTATTTCCTGGCCAGCACATGCTGAACCTGGCGCTCGGGGTCGCCACCATCGCCTGTGGCCTGATTTTCATGTTCACCGAAGACTGGACTGCATTTTTCCTGATGCTGGCGCTCTCCTTCGTGCTGGGCGTATTGATCATCATTCCGATTGGCGGCGCGGACATGCCGGTCGTCGTCTCCATGCTCAATAGCTACTCGGGCTGGGCAGCCGCTGGTATTGGTTTTTCACTGAATAACTCCATGCTGATCATCGCAGGGTCGTTGGTGGGCTCAAGCGGTGCGATTCTGTCTTACATCATGTGTAAGGCCATGAATCGATCGTTTTTCAATGTCATTCTTGGTGGTTTTGGTGGCGAGTCTGGCGCTGCTGCCGCAGGCAGCGGTGAGCAGCGGCCCGTAAAAAGCGGCTCGCCCGATGATGCCGCCTTTATGCTGACCAATGCCGAGACCGTGATCATTGTCCCGGGCTATGGCCTGGCAGTAGCCCGCGCCCAGCATGCGCTCAAAGAGTTGACCGAAAAACTCACCCACAAGGGCATCACGGTGAAATATGCCATCCATCCGGTAGCAGGCCGCATGCCTGGCCATATGAACGTGCTGCTTGCCGAGGCCGAAGTGCCCTATGACCAGGTCTTTGAAATGGAAGACATCAACTCCGAGTTCGGCCAGACCGATGTGGTCTTGGTGCTGGGTGCCAACGATGTGGTGAACCCTGCAGCGCGCACACCTGGGTCCCCCATTTTTGGCATGCCCATCCTAGAGGCCTACAAAGCCAAAACGGTGATCGTCAATAAGCGCTCCATGGCAGCAGGCTATGCCGGCCTTGATAACGACCTCTTCTATATGAATCAGACCATGATGGTGTTTGGTGATGCCAAGAAAGTCGTGGAAGACATGGTCAAGGCGGTCGAGTAGGAAAAAAGGCGCCGATCGGCCTTGAGCCAGACCTTTAGGAACTCAGCCCTCCCTCTATTCGTTGCGCTACTTGCACTGGTGCTGTATCGATCGGTGTCAGGATTTTTTTCTCCACTGCCGCTTCAGGTCGACGAAGCCCAGTATCTAGGCTGGTCGCGCGAGCCTGACTTTGGCTATTACTCCAAGCCGCCGATGATTGCCTGGGCCTTGGGCATGAATCGGGCAGCCTGCGAGCTGGCTGGCCTTTCTGCGCTCCCATGGATTGAGGGATGTGCGCGGCTGACTCAGGCCTTTGCCCTGGGACTTGCCGGACTCTTTGCGGCCTTGTCCTCCTGGGCCTTATTCCATCACAAGCAGGCCGCGTTCGCAGCAGCACTGCTGCTCATCACCTCCCCATTGTTTGGATTTCTCTCTTTGTTTGCCACCACAGATGCCTGGCTTTTAATGTTCTGGTCGATTGCCTTGTGGTCTTTTATCCGCGGCATCGGTCCTGGGCTTGATTCATCGCTTTCCACTTCAGCAGGCGCAAGAGCCGATCAAGGCCACTGGGCCTATTGGGCGGTGTGTGGGGTCGCAGTCGGCCTGGGCCTGCTGTCGAAATATTCGATGGGTGTGTTCGTCGTGAGTGCTGTGATTGTTTTGCTGACACTCCGACGACTTTTTTCATGGGGGCCCTGGCTTGCGGCAGCGGTGGCCTTTACGGTGTTTACGCCCAATCTGATCTGGAACGCCGCCCAGGGATTTCCCACACTGTCGCACCATTTGGAAATCTCGCAGGTCCAGAGCCTCGCCCCCACACAGTGGAGCGGGCTGGGTGCTGTGCGTTCATTGGCGGAATTTCTCGCCGCCCAGCTGGTGCTGATTGGACCCTTTGCGGTGTTATCGCTGCTGCTCTGGGCGCCTGCGTATCTGCGCGGCCAGCAGACTAAGGATCGAGCAAAACTTAATCTCTTGTGGTGGTTTGCATTGCCCATGCTGGCCATTGTCTTGCTGCAGGCGGGGCTATCTCGGGCGTTTGCGAATTGGGCCGCGCCTGCCTATCTCGCCTTAGCGATTTTGGCCGGAGTTCTCTGGACATCATCAGTTGCTGCCGCTCAAAGGCCGTCCGTCGGCAGGCGATTGCTCTGGCTCTCGGCTGCCTTGGGCCTCGTGTTTTCAGCACTGATGATTCACGGGCTGCGCTATGCCTACCAAGAGAACGCTGCGCTGCAGATTCGTGCTGTCGAAAAGCTTAGGGGCTGGAAAGAGGCAGCGATTTGGATCCAAAGTAAGGCAAGGGCCCATGATGCGATCGTAGTGGCAGAGGATCGACGGCTGTTGGCCAGCCTGTCGGGCTATCTGGGGCTGAGGGCCTATGCCCTAGATGAACAGAATCGCAGAAATCATCACTACAGCTGGTTTTATCACTTCAGCGATCAGCAGCTTGGCAAAGACCAACGGATTCTGGTGGTGCTGGTCGGCCAGGCCGATACTCAGACGTTGGTCAATCGACTGCAGGCAGCCGGGTTTCGCGACATCGCTGCCGCTGAGGCATCGGATGAGCCCGCGATTCGTGTGGGTGATTCGGGCGATAAAATCCAAGCCTTCTGGGCCTATCGATAATTTCTTGCAGAATCTGCGCTTGTCATGACCGCTTTGGCCAATGATTCTTTGTTTGATCTCGTGGCGGCACGATCCCGTGCCGCGCTCAGGATTGGCCTGCCAGCCTGCCTCGTCTGTGCAGCGTTTTTTATCGCCTTACCGCAGGTCGATCTCTTTGCTAGCCAACTTTTTTTTGATTCTGGCCGAACCAGTGATGGAGCCCTGATCGGCTTTTGGCTGAAAGATAACGAGGCTTTAAAGCTGAGCTTTACCGTCGTCGATGGCATCTCGCGGCTGGTGTTGGTTGCCGCCATTGTGCTGCTGGTGGTCCGAGCGTTTCGTCGGCACAGTCGGCTGCTGTCGACCGCTGTTGTAGCGCTAAGCCTAATTCTTGGGCCCGCAGTCGCGGTGAACTCAGTATTCAAAGACCACTGGGATCGGGCCCGCCCGCGTCAGATTCAGGACTTTGGCGGCGATAAGCAATTTTCCGCCGCCTGGATCGTATCGAATCAGTGTGATCGCAACTGTGCGTTTACCAGTGGACATGCTGCCGCAGGCTTTTCATTTGTTGTACTGCATTTTATCGCCCGGGGATCGCTCTGGCTTTGGTTGAGCCTGGCCTGCGGGGGGCTGATTGGGGCAAGCCGAATCGCTGTCGGGGCCCATTTTTTGAGCGATGTCGTATTTTCTTTTTTCCTGGTGTATCTGATCTCAGCGGCAGTCGCACAAATTCTTGTCACAATGAAGCCTGCAGCCGCCAAAGCCATCCGGATTTAGCCCGTGCCAAAAATTTCAGTCGTCATTCCCGTCTACAACGAAGAAGCCAATCTGCAGGGCCTACTGGATCAGGTATCGGCCGCTCTTCATCCCACGGGTTGGGACTTTGAACTGATCCTCGTAGATGATGGCTCCCGTGATGGCACCGTCGCAGCGCTGCAGCGATATTCGGAACACTTGCCGTGGCTGCACTGTATTTTTCTGATTCGTAACTATGGCCAATCGACTGCCCTTCAGGCCGGATTTGATCATGCTGAAGGCGATTACATCGTCACTTTAGATGGTGACCTGCAAAACGATCCCGCCGATATTCCGAACCTCATCGAGATTCTGGAGTCCAGCCCCGACGTGGACTGTGTCAGCGGCTGGCGAAAGTCTCGCCAGGATGCTGCGATCTCTCGCAGGCTGCCCTCACAGCTCGCCAACGCACTGATTTCCAAAGTCACGCGTGTTCGACTCCACGACTATGGCTGTGCGTTAAAGGCCTATCGTGCTTCGATCATCAAAAGCCTGCGGCTATACGGCGAATTGCATCGCTTTATTCCAGCCCTTGCAGTGGAGGTAGGCGCCAAAATTGTCGAGGTGCCTGTTCACCATCGGCCGCGAGTGGCCGGGGTCTCCAAATATGGCATTGACCGCACTGTGCGTGTCTTGCTGGACTTGCTCTGGATTCGATTCACGATGCGCTTTTTGCATCGGCCAATTCATGCCTTCGGCGGAATAGCCTTCGCAATGCTCACGGTGGGCCTGGGTATTCTGGCCTGGCTAGCGGGCGAAAAAATTCTTTTCGATGCAGACATCGGCGGCCGTCCATTACTCATGCTCGGCGTGTTGCTCACGCTGGTGGGCGTGCAGCTACTGGCGACAGGATTAATCGGAGAGCTGCTGGTGCGCATCTATCATGAACCCCAGGGCCGTCGGCAATATCTGGTTCGGCCGAGCACTGGACGCCAGTGGAAAAAACCAGTCGTCTAAAGCGTTTTGTAAAACCCGCCCTCGGGCTGGGATTGGTGGCCCTGCTGCTGTCGCAGCTGCAGCCTGCGGAGCTGCTCGCAACGCTCAAATCAACGGACTGGCAGTGGGCCCTTCTGGGCCTGCTGCTGGCCTGCTTTGCCAATCTCGCCTGCAGCCTGCGCTGGAGAAAAATTGTGGTGCAGATGGGCCAGCCGCTTGAAAAAGGCCCGGCCCTGCAGCTTTATTTTCAAGGCATCACGGCCAACACGGTCTTGCCGGGCGGCATTATCGGAGGCGATATCTGGCGTGTGCTAGGCCTTGCAAAAATGGGCATGTCCAAAACCAGCGCAACCCAATCTGTCGTACTGGATCGGGCGATTGGCTTTTGGGCACTGTCTGCGCTCGCGCTGGCCGCTTTTTGCGCTCAGCTCATCCTGAGTGACCGCCCATGGACTCAGGCACCCCAGGCCCTCGTGGTGATTTACTTGCTTGCGCTATTGGGCATGAGCTTTTCGCCTGCCTTACTGTGGTGGATGAAAGCGAAATGGGTCCGCGGCATGCTTGTGCCTGCAGGCATCTCGGTGGGCTCACAGCTACTGACCATCACCGCTTTTTTGTGTTGCCTGACTGCAGTGCGTGCCGAGTTCAGCAGTCTTGCTGTTGCAACGTTGTGTGCAGGTATTTTTCTTGGCGCTGTTGTTCCCGCCTCCATCGGCGGCTTTGGATCGCGCGAGCTGGCGAGCGTTTTTTTTCTTGCGGGACTTGGGATTTCTCCCGAGGCCGCGTTCCTGGCCTCGGTCTTATTTGGATTAACGGCAACGGCGCAGGGCCTGCTGGCCCTGCCGTCGTGGCTGACGCGTGAGCGTCGAGAAGAGCGTCTTAAACCGAAAAACTAGAGCCGCAGCCGCAGGTGGTGGTGGCGTTGGGATTTTTGATCACAAACTGCGAGCCCTCGAGGTCTTCTTTGTAATCAATTTCTGCGCCCACCAGATACTGATAGCTCATGCTGTCGATCAAGAGCACCACACCATCTTTTTCCATCGTAGTGTCGTCTTCATTGGTGGTCTCATCGAACGTAAATCCGTATTGAAAGCCGCTGCAGCCACCGCCTTGAACGAAAACGCGCAGCTTTAACTCCGGATTGCCTTCCTCTTGAATCAGGTTTTTGACTTTCGCGGCCGCTGCATCGGTAAAGACAAAGGGTGCGGGCATCGCGAGATCGGTCGGTTCTACAGCAGCATTCATGGCAAATCCTTTCCTCAAAAAAGCCTGCTGGCCCCTAGGGCAAGACAGGCAACT
>JAGWXV010000045.1 GCA_018969705.1 Betaproteobacteria bacterium | reverse complement strand
CGGCCGCTCCGCCCGGAATCCGCTGCAGCATCGGCGTTTCGACTTCCAAAAAGCCATGGTCATTCATGAAATGCCGAATCGCTGAGAGGGTCTTGGATCGGGCCGTAAAGATCTCGCGGGATTCACTATTGACAATCAAATCAACATAGCGCTGCCGATAGCGGGTCTCGGTGTCGTGCAGGCCGTGGAACTTATCAGGCAGAGGCCGCAGTGATTTACTGATCAGCCGAATCAGCCGGCAGCGAATCGAAAGCTCGCCTTTCATGGTTTTAAAAAGCACCCCATCGGCAAAGAGGATGTCGCCCAGATCCCAGTGCTTGAAGGCCTCGTGGGAGTCTGTGCCAACCCCCTCATCGTTGAGATAAATCTGAATCCGTCCCGTGGCATCCTGCAGGGTGGCAAAGCTGGCCTTGCCCTGCACACGCTTAAGCATCATCCTGCCGGCAACGGTCACCTGCACATGCTCGGACTCAAGCTGCTCTCGGCTGTGCTGCTCATAGCGCTGATGCAAAGCCGCTGCCCGGTGGGCAGGCCGAACATCATTGGGAAAGGCAGTCGTGCTGGCCCTAAGGGCTTCGAGCTTAGCCCGACGCTCGGCCATGATTTGATGTTCATCAAAACCGGATTGCTCAAGCAGCTTGTCGTTATCGGAAGGTGGAGTAGATTCCTTCATCTCAGACTCCCTGTTTTAGGCTTGCTTCAATAAAGGCATCAAGATCCCCGTCCAGCACCCGCTGGGTATTGGAAATTTCAACATGGGTTCGGAGATCCTTGATGCGAGACTGGTCCAGCACATAGCTGCGGATCTGATGGCCCCAGCCGACATCCGTCTTGCTGTCTTCGAGTTTTTGCTGCTGCTCAAGCCGTTTACGCATTTCATGCTCATAGAGACGGGATTTGAGCATTTTCCAGGCCTCATCACGATTGCGATGCTGGCTGCGATCATTTTGGCACTGGACCACGATACCGGTGGGCACATGGGTGAGCCGAACGGCCGAGTCGGTTTTGTTGATGTGCTGGCCGCCAGCACCACTGGCTCGGAAGGTGTCTGTGCGGACATCAGCCGGGTTGATTTCGATCTCGATCGAATCATCGACCTCCGGATAAACAAACACTGATGCAAACGAGGTATGTCGGCCGCCGCTGGAGTCAAAGGGCGATTTGCGCACGAGCCGGTGAACGCCGGTTTCGGTGCGCAAAAAGCCAAACGCATAGTCGCCTGAAATCTTGATGGTGGCCGACTTGATGCCGGCAACATCACCCTCTGATTCCTCGAGCAGCTCTGATTTAAATCCCTTTCTCTCGGCATAGCGCAGATATTGACGCAGCAGCATTGAGGCCCAGTCACAGGCCTCGGTTCCGCCCGCGCCTGCCTGGATATCAAGAAAGCAGTTACTCGGGTCGGCCGGATTAGAAAACATGCGGCGAAATTCCATCTCGCCAACTTCTTTTTCAATGCCGCTGACATCTTCTTCGACGGCCTGCAGGGTGGCATCGTCGTTTTCGGAGCGGGCCATCTCCAGCAGCTCGCTGGATTCTTCGACCCGGCCCGTTAAGCCGCGCAAGGCCTCGACGACTGCCTCGAGCGATTTTTTCTCTCGGCCCATCTCCTGAGCCCGCTTTGGATCATTCCAGAGCTGAGGATCCTCGAGCAGCTGATTGACTTCAGTCAGCCGCGTGGATTTAGCATCAAAGTCAAAGAAACCCCCGTAGTTCCTTGACCCGCTGGCCAAGAGAATCGAGTGACTGGGAGATTTGATTGATGCGTTCAGCTTCCATTTTGATTCCGCGTAAAAGCCGGGATTTTACGCTAGGCCAACAATCTCAAGCTGCAACGAAGTGCGGCCCTGCCAGTCATTGACCCCGAGTCGATATGCCAGTCGGCTGCGGGGGGCGCAAAGGCCTGACGCGCGAAACCAGATGGCCTCAAGGGTCGGCCCTTGGCCTGCGCTCGGATCGGCAGGCCGAAGTGTCAGCCGCAGGTGCTGCTCTTTGATTCGGCGCTGGGATAAGACTTCAAAATCGTTAATAAAAACGGGCTCCGGAAATCCCTGGCCCCAGATTTGGCTGCCCAAGAGCTGGGCCAGATCAAGCCGAAACTCCTCGGCCTTTAATTCGCCATCAAACTCTAGAATCTGCTGTAAATCCGCAGGATCGGCGAATTCCTGCAATGCAGCTTCAAAGGCCTGGCTAAAGCGCTCCAGGTCTTTTGCTGCAAGGCTAAGCCCTGCGGCCATCGCATGCCCACCAAAGGCGCGAAGCAGACCGGGATGACGTGAATCAATGCGCTCCAGCACATCGCGTATATGGACACCTGGAATGGATCGGCATGAGCCTTTGATCAGTGATGATTCGGCATCGGAGGCGAAGATAATGGTTGGGCGATAAAAGGTTTCTTTGAGGCGGCCAGCAACCAGGCCGATCACGCCCTGATGCCATTGGGCATCGTGCAGCACGATGCCCAGCGGCGCAGATTTCTGATCTTCCGACGGTCCAATACCAATTGCGGCGAGTTTCTCGTGGGCCAATTTGAGTGCAGACTCGCGGGCTTCGAATTCAATTTCCTGCCGTTCGCGATTGAGCTGATCAAGCGTGGCGGCGAGTTCTCGGGCCTGCTCAGGATCGTCTTCAATCAGACAGCGAATGCCGATGGCCATATCCGATAATCGGCCGGCCGCATTGAGTCGCGGACCGATTGCGAATCCGAGATCCCGCGCACTCGCATCACGTGGTGAGCGGTTCGCGACTTCAAAGAGGGCATTCAGGCCTGCAAATGCTGTGCCGCGCCGCAGACGCTTTAGCCCCTGGGCAACGAGCCGGCGATTATTGGCATCGAGCTTAACCAAGTCAGCCACTGTGCCCAGCGCCACAATGGGCAGCAGATCGTCAAGCCGAGGCAGCCGCTCTGCGGACCACTGATGCTGTACGCGAAATTGCGCCCGTAAGGCCATCAGCAGATAAAACATGACTCCGACGCCGGCCAGGTGTTTACTTGGAAATGCACAGCCCGGCTGATTCGGATTGACGATTAAGGCCTTCGGCAGTGTAGGGCCTGGCAGATGATGGTCCGTAACCAAGACTCGCATATTGAGTTCTGCTGCCCGATTCACACCAGCAAGACTGGAGATGCCGTTATCCACGGTGATGATCCAGTCCGGAAGCTCCTGGTGATGCAGGGCGGCTGCATGATCGACTAAGGCAGCCGTCAGGCCATAACCAAATGCAAAGCGATCGGGAACTAAAAAATCCACCCGTGCACCGAAACGCCGCAGGCCACGGATGGCCACCGCACACGCAGTCGCGCCATCGGCATCAAAATCAGCAACCACAAGAAGTTTCTCGCCGTTCACAATCGCTTGGGCGAGCACCTCGGCAGCACGCGTGAGATTGAGCATCTGATCGGGCGAGAGCAAACCATCGAGATCGGTTGCAACTTCATCGGCCGATCGGACATCGCGGCCGGCCAGCAGTCGGGCCATGACAGGGTGAATGCCCGCCTGAGTCAGCGCTGCGCTGACGGCCGGGTCCACATGCCGCTTGCGCGAAGCAAGCCGAGGGCCGGCGGCAGCGGGATCAGGGGCGTTCATGCTGCCTAGTATGGCAAACTCATCGCATGCTGCCTTATGAAATCATGATTGGCCTGCGGTATACCCGGGCGGGCCGAGCGGCGCGCTCGCAGCGTCGCCTGGCGGGCGGGGCGGGCCGTTCGCGACGCAATCGATTCATCTCCTTTATTTCGGGCTTAGCGACTGCGGGGATTGCGTTAGGGGTGGCTGCACTCATCGTGGTGCTTTCGGTGATGAATGGATTTCAAAAGGAAGTCCGTGATCGCATGCTCAGTGTGCTCTCGCATGCTGAGGTCATGATTCCCGGGGGTGATCTGGCGCTGGCCGATCGTCTGCAGCCGCAGGTGGCAGGACACTCTGCGGTGCGGGCTGCAGCCCCCTTCGTGATGGCCCAGTCGATGATTTCTCGCGATGGTCAGATGCGCGGGATTCTGGTGCGCGGAATTGATCCGGCCCAAGAGCCGCTGGTCAGCGGGGGCCTCGCCCGGCTGCTGACCGGAAGGCTTGATGCGTTAACACCGCGATCGTTTCAGATCGTGCTGGGCCGTGATCTCGCAGCACAGCTGGGCGCCGCCGTTGGAGATTCGGTGGTGCTGGTGGCGGCCGATGGTGTGGTTTCACCGAGTGGCGTCACGCCGCGGCTGCGGCAGTTCACAGTCGCGGGCGTATTTGCCTCTGGCCACCATGAGTACGACAGCAATCTTGCTTTAATTCATGCTGCCGATGCATCGGTTTTTTTTCGGGATCAGGCCACCGTCGGGATACGGCTCAAGTTAGATGATATGCAGCGGGCACCGATCGTGGCCCGTGAGATCTCGGTTGCGTTATCGCAAGATCCGAGCCTGCGGCATGTCATTGTTCGCGACTGGTCGTACGAGAATCGCAACTGGTTTGCTGCGGTTCAGGTCGAAAAGCGCATGATGTTCATCATCCTGACGCTGATCATCGCAGTGGCCGCATTTAATCTGGTCTCCATGCTGGTGATGACCGTGACGGATAAGCGCGGCGACATTGCGATACTGCGCACATTGGGCGCCCAGCGTGGCAGCATCATGGCGATCTTTGTGGTGCAAGGCGCTTGGCTTGGGCTGCTCGGTGTGGGCTTCGGTGTCGCGGCAGGCGTATTGATTGCAGGCAACATTGATTTGGTGATGGCCTGGATTGAGACCATCTTTGGCTTTCAGGTGCTGCCAAAAGGCATTTATTTTATCGATCGACTGCCCTCGGATCTGCGTGCTGCAGACGTCACTCAAATTGGGCTGATGGCGCTGGTGTTGTCGTTTCTGGCAACGCTGTATCCCAGCTGGCGGGCCTCGCGGCTTGAGCCTGCCGAGGCATTACGCTATGAGTAATCTGGCCATTGATGATGGCAAGCAAAGGCATTGCCGATGACTCTGCTTGAGGGCAAGGGCCTAAAAATGGTGTTCGGTGACGGCGCTGGCGAGGTCGTGGCGCTGCCGGGTGTTGACCTCATGCTCGCGCGTGGCGAAACCGTGGCCGTAGTCGGTGCTTCTGGCGCAGGAAAAAGCACGCTGTTGCATATCCTTGGCGGCCTTGAGCGGCCGACCTCTGGCGAGGTCTGGCTTGAAGGCCAATCTTTGTATGACATGCCGGATGCCGGGCGGACACGGCTTCGAAACTCGGCATTGGGATTTGTGTATCAGTTCCATCATCTCTTGCCGGAATTTACTGCAGAAGAAAATGTCGCGATGCCGCTTTTGATTCGACGGCTGTCGGCTACTGAAGCCCGACAGCAGGCTGCCGAAATGCTCGCCGCGGTGGGCCTGGAGGCCCGGCGCAGTCACACGCCCGCGATGCTGTCGGGTGGCGAGCGTCAGCGGGTTGCGATTGCCCGCGCGCTGGTGACGCAGCCGTCTTGCGTGCTGGCCGATGAGCCGACCGGCAATCTTGATCGGCAGACTGCATCGCGCGTGTTTGAGGTGTTTTTAGATCGGGTTCGCAATCAGCAGTGCGGCTTGGTCGTGGTCACCCACGACCCTGAGCTTGCCCAGCGTTGTGATCGGGTCATCTCGCTTTAGTCGGCTGCAAAAGCATCAGCTGCGGCCGCTGCGGCGCTTGCGCCGCTGGATAACTTCCCAGCGCACCCAGAGATTCCAGCCCAAGCGGGTGAGGACATAGCCTGTCACGCCAAGACTGAATGCCAATGTGAATACACCCACCACCAATGGCCAGCCCATGCCGAGCGCCCATTCTCCGAGCTGCGTAAATGAGGCAATTGGCTGACTGAAATCAAAATCTGGCGGTGGCGGAAACGATTCAGTGGTTTTGCCTTGGCTTTCTTGGGCGGGCAGCACAAGATTCAGCAGGCCAATGCCCAGCTGAAGGGCAAGCACATACAAAGGAATAAAGGTGATCGGGTTGGTATAAAAGGTCATCAACACGGCCACGGGCAGATTCCAGTGAAACAGAAATGAAAATAAGGCAGCACCGAGCATCTGGAAGGGCGCGGGGAAAAGTCCGCAGAAAAGACCCGCGGCGACCCCGCCGGCAACGCTTCGACGATGCAGCGTCCAGACCGCAGGGTGCAGCACCCAAGGCCCAAGCGCCCGCAATACTCTGCTCTGTTCGAGTTTGGATTGGTCCGGCAGAATGCGATGAAGAAACTTACGCGCCATAGCAGCCTATTCTAGCCATGCTCATTGATAGCCATTGCCACTTGGATTATTTGGATGCACCTGGCATTGATGGGGGCATTCTGGGTGCGATTGGCCGGGCACGCAGTGTGGGTGTGCGGGCGGTGATCCTTCCGTCTGTAATGCCTGACAATTTCGAGCGTGTCATGGCCCTGGCCGAGCAGATTCCCGAGGTCTTTTTTGCCCTCGGCATTCACCCGATGTATGTCCAAAGCATGAGCGACAGCGCGCTTTCCGACCTTCAAAATGCCCTGCAGCGTTATCAGGGCCATCCTAAGCTTGTCGCCGTGGGCGAGATCGGTCTTGATCACTATGTTCCAGATCTCGACCGGGAGAAGATGAATATGTTTTATTTTGCGCAGTGTAAGTTGGCACGGGATTATTCCTTGCCCGTAGTGCTTCATGTGCGCAAGGCCCAGGATCAAGTGCTCAAGGGTCTGCGTCGTTTTGGGATCAATCAGGGCATTGCCCATGCCTTTAATGGCAGCCTGACGCAGGCCCAGGCCTATGTGCGTCAGGGCCTTGTTCTTGGGTTTGGTGGTGCGGCGACATTTACCCGCGCAACGCAAATTCGCAGGCTTGCAGCGGCGATGCCGGCATCGGCCTTGGTGCTGGAGACCGACTCGCCGGATATCGCACCGGCCTGGCGTGCCCGCGGAGAACTCAATGAG
The DNA here is from genome assembly GCA_018969705.1 of Betaproteobacteria bacterium. Taxonomy (GTDB): domain Bacteria; phylum Pseudomonadota; class Gammaproteobacteria; order Burkholderiales; family Burkholderiaceae_A; genus Lacustribacter. Next base: position 736 of record JAGWXV010000045.1, on the reverse strand, counting down.
CCTGCTGAACTGCAGCAGATCGCTCAGTGTGTGGCGCAGCTTCGTGGTGAATCGACCGAGCAGTTGATTCAGACTACGGGCGCAAATGTCATGCGCGTATTACCCCGACTCGCAAACCAGCTGCAATAGATCTTGTTGGCGGTCGCGCTGGGCGCACTCTTGGGCGTTTGTTGGATTCAGACCCAACAGGCCCTTCCGGATCCCGTGCTGTTGGCAGGCCTTTGCCTGTCGGCCGGATGTTTTCTGGCGATTGCCTGGGCCGGGACTCGGCTGGCCCTGCACCCGAGATCACCTTTACTGTCACAGCGCTCTCATGGGCTTTGGCTCAGCACACTGCTGCTTGCAGTTTCGTCTTGTTTATTTGCTTTTCGCGCTGCGGATGATGCTGCCGCTGGCCTATCGAGTCGTCTTTCAGCAGCCATGGACGGCCAGTCAGTCTGGCTCGAGGTGGTGGCACGTGATCTTCCAACACTACAGGAGCGCGGCTGGCGCTTTGAGGCTGAAGTCCGAGTAGCGCGTGCCGCGCCAGACGGTCCGGTGATCCCGGTGCCCGAGCGGGGGCTGATGTTTTGGCCTAAAAGCGCAATGCAGGAGTTTCCAGAGAATTTATCGCCCGGGCAGCGCTGGGGATTCGAGGCCCGGATTCGTCAGCCGCATGGAACATTGAATCCGCAGGCCTTTGATGCAGAGGCCTGGATGATGGAGCAGGGCTTTCATTTTGTCGGCAGCGTCAAGA
>JAGWXV010000006.1 GCA_018969705.1 Betaproteobacteria bacterium | reverse complement strand
ATACGACTCCGCCTGAATTGCAAACTGCGGAAAAAAGTTTTTAGGCTCTTTATAGATTGCACCAAACCAATTCGCCCAGGAGATTTGCTGTACGCCATCGGTCTGCCGAATGCGTTCTGCATGCGATAACGGCAGCGGAAACACTAGCGAAATCGAATTTCGCGTAATCAATCGTGCGTTCGATGAGCCCTCCGCACCGGCATACCAGGCGCCGACCACCGTCGAAAGCAGGCCAAAAGCCAAAATCGCTACCACCAGGCCCAATAAGGTCAGCAGCGCGCGGCCCTTATGACGCCAGACATTACGCAGCAACAAATTAAAAATCAGCATCGGACTTGGCAAATGATGTCGGCACTAAGCCGAATGCTCGGCATCACGCTCGAGCTGACCTTTTTCAAGATGCACCGTGGCCCGCGCATGCTCTGCCGCTTTAGGATCATGAGTCACCATCAGGATGGTCTTACCCATATCGCGATTTAAGCGGCCCAGCATCTGCAAAACATCTTGGGCAGACTGCCGATCCAGATCTCCAGTTGGCTCATCGGCAACGATCAAGGCCGGGTCAGTAATCAAGGCCCGTGCGATTGCCACCCGCTGCTGTTGGCCACCAGAGAGCTCGCTGGGCGTATGGTCGGTGCGATCTGAAAGGCCGACCATCTCCAGGGCCCGGGTCACGCGGGCTTTTTTCTCTGACTCAGAGAGGTCCGTCAGTTGTAATGGCAGGGCCACATTCTCAAACGCAGTAAGCACCGGAATCAGGTTGTAAAACTGAAAAATGAACCCGACGTTCGCGGCCCGCCATCGTGCAAGATCCGACTCTGAGAGCTTTGAGATATCTCGGCCGTCAATGACAATTTCACCCGAATCGGGCCGATCGATTCCTGCAATCAAATTGAGCAAGGTGCTTTTGCCGGATCCCGAAGGGCCCATCAAGGCGAGAAACTCACCCTGACGCACCACCAGACTCAGATCGCGCAAGACGGGTACCGATTGGTCACCACGCCGATAGCTTTTGCTGACATGGCGCAACTCGATCATTGCGCAACAACCTTGATCCGCTGTCCGTCTTTGAGTGCACCCGGCCGAATCACCACCCGCTGGCCAGGCTGAAGATTGGTCACTGGAATGAGATCGGCCGCCCCCGCGGCGGCAGACGATGCTGCCGACTTTCCAGCAGCCGCATCAGCAGGAGGTGCAATCTCAATTCGCTTTACCCGGTCGCCTTCAATGAGGTAGACCCATTGCCGGCCGTCGATCTGGGCAACTGCCTGCCGATTCACCGCAACGATGGGCCGGCGCTCCGCATCAGAGAGCTGACGCTCGAGGAACACCACTTTGGCCGACATATCCGGCAGGATCCGCGGATCGCGAGCCATGAATTTTATTTTTACAAGACGCGTAGCCTTCGCGCGATCAATGGTCGGGACCATCCGCGCAATTTCGCCGACAAAACGTTCTCCCGGAATGGCATCCAATCCAATCTCAGCGGGCTGACCGATTCGCAGGCGGCTGATGCTGGACTCCGAGACATCGGCCTCGACTTCGAGTGTCGACATATCAGCAACCGTGACCACCGCGCCCTTTGAGTCAATGGCTGAAGAAAAAGGGGTGATGTTATCGCCCACATTTGCATTTTTTGTCAGCACCACAGCATCAAAGGGTGCGCGGATCTCTGTCTGTGCAAGATTGGCCTGTGCCACCCGCTCTGCCGCTTGGGCAGCAGCAACTGCAGCGCGGGCCTTATTCAGGCGCGAGACGGCTGCATCATGGGCCGAGGACGAAATAAATTTCTGCGCCAGGAGCTGCTCGCTGCGCTTTGCGTTTTGTTCAGCATCGGTAAGCTCAGCCTGAGCGACACCGACCTGGGCAGTCGCCTGCTCGAGCTGCGCCAACACATCACGGCGTTCAAGCCGAGCGATGACCTCGCCGGCCTTGACCACCGAGCCCTCGGCCACCCCCAGCCACTCCAGGCGGCCTGTGGCTTTTGATGACAACGCCGCCTTGCGCTGGGCCACCACGTAGCCCGAGGCATTCAGCACTGACAGAGTCTGCGATGCGAAGGCCTGCACCACCGGGGTGGTCTGGACCGGCTCAGCGGCCGAGCGCCACCACACCACTATCGCGAGAGCGGCGGCCGCAAGCAGCAGTCCAGCCCTCCAGAATCGTAAAAGCCCTGATAACGAACGCATCGCCATATTTGATAGAGTTTTTTAAAGATAACCGTTGATCTTACGGTGATTTTCCCCGCACTCCAAAGGAGCCCAGCACGATGAATGCCTCATGGATCTCTATAAAAAACACCCGCAACGAGCAATTCGATGCCTACTTGAGCCTGCCGCCAACGGGCCGCGGGCCGGGGCTTGTCATTCTTCAAGAGATTTTCGGCGTGAATGAGCACATTCGGGCCGTTGCGGATCAATATGCGGCCGATGGCTACTGTGTCATCGCGCCCGATATTTTTTGGCGGGAGGGCCGAAAGATTGAACTGGCCTACGACCCCCAAGGCTTTGAGCGTGGCCTGGGCCTTTTAGGAAAACTCAATATTGATCAGACCGCCATCGACTTGCAGGCAACCGTCGCAGCCTTAAAGCAGCAGCCGGCATGCACCGGCAAGGTCGGATCGCTTGGCTTTTGTATGGGCGGATTACTCAGCTATATCGCAGCGGCAGAGGCGGGTGTTGACACTGCAGTGTGTTACTACGGTGGCGGCATTCATCAGCACTTAGACCGAGCGAAAAAGATTCGCTGCCCGGTGCTGTTTCATTTCGCTGACCAAGATGCTTACATTCCGCAGCAGGCGGTGGCGGCGGTACGCAAATCACTCGGTGGCCGCAAAAATGTGCGCCTGATTGTTCATGCTGGTGTTGACCATGGCTTTAACTGCTGGCGGCGGCCCGCCTGGAACCAGGTGACTGCCGCGCGTGCGCGTGGCCAGAGCCTTGTTCATCTGTCCGAAAGCCTGAGCTGATTTGCCGACACTGGCCCTTGGCTTAGTACTGCTCGCGGCGGTCTGTCACGCCGGCTGGAATATCGCTTTAAAGCGGGCCAAAGGAGATGGGCTCGCTTTTTTTGCACTGCTCGGCATCTTCGAGATTCTGGTCTGGGCCATTCCGGTAGGACTGCTGCTGCCCAAGCTCGAGGAATTTCATCCTAACTGGCTAATCGCGATGCTGGGCAGCGCGATCGTGCATGTCGCCTATTTTTGGCTGCTGCTGCGGGCCTATAAAAGCGCAGATCTCTCGCTGGCCTATCCACTGGCCAGGGCGACCGGGCCGCTGCTGTCGGTCATCGCAGCGATTGTCATTCTCGGTGAGGAGCCCTCAGCCCTTAGCCTTGCAGGGGCCTTCATGATCATTGCCGGCTCGATCTGGATCGGACTCACGGGCTCTCGCGCAACCGAATTCGGTCCCGCACAATTGCGCGGCATCGGTTTCGCGCTGCTGTGCGGACTGATGATTGCGACCTATACAGTCTGGGATCAGCAGTCTGTGACGACAATCGGTGTTCCGGTGATGTTGTTTTATTGGGGCACGATTGTGATGCGGGTAACCATGACCGCACCTGCCCTATGGATTGATCGGGCTTCGATTCGGCAGTGGGTGCGCTCCGATCTTCGACTGCTACTGATGGTGGCGGTGCTCTCGCCGCTAGCCTATATGCTGGTGCTTTGGGCAATGACGATTGCGCCTTTAAGCATGGTGGCTCCAGCCCGTGAAATCAGCATCCTGCTGGGCGTGATCGCAGGCGCAAAACTACTTCAGGAAGGAAAGTTGTTGTCTCGGCTCGGGGCGGCCAGCCTGATGCTGGCGGGCATCGTGCTTATTGGGATCGGTTAGGCGGGCGGCTTCCAACCTTTTTTCTTAAGGCACTCCTGCGTCTGGCGCAAGACCTCTGCCTCAAATTCACGATTCGAGTTTGAATCACTCATCATTTTGAAGATGGTGGCAAGCCCAGTGAAATTCACCGCCGGGGGCGGAGCCTCGGGCCGGATCACCTGAGAACGGGCCACGGTCTCGCAAAATAAACGCTCCTCTTCGAAACGATCCGCGGACTGCTGCGGATGGCTCCAGGGGGCGCCTGGGGTTATCGCACAGCCTGCAAGGGCCGTGGTCATTAAAAATGCCAGAGTCAGCCGGCCTTTATGGCCACGAGATTCGATGGTGCTTAACCCGCGTGAGTCACGATTCATGCCTCGGCCCCCAAGAATTCGAGATGGCGACAATATTACGCCGAGTGCGCCCCCAGGCCTGAAATTCGCCTTGGAAACAGAAAACCCGTTGCGGATCAACGGGTTGTTGGTAGCGGGGGCAGGATTTGAACCTACGACCTTCGGGTTATGAGCCCGACGAGCTGCCAGACTGCTCCACCCCGCGTCAGAGATAATGATTCTATATGAAATTCTGCTCTGCCTGCGGCGCGCCTATTGAATTCCGAGTACCCGAGGGCGACAGCCGTCTGCGGGCCGTCTGCAGCCGCTGCGACAGCATTCACTATGTGAATCCGAAAATGGTTCTGGGCACGATCCCGGTCTGGGGCGAGCAGGTCCTGCTTTGTCGTCGAGCCATTGAGCCCAGGCTGGGCATGTGGACCCTGCCCGCCGGCTTTATGGAAGTCGGCGAATCGACCGCCCATGGCGCGATGCGTGAGACCATGGAGGAAGCTGGCGCCCGAGTCACACTGGGCCCGCTTTTTAGTGTGCTCGATGTGCCCCATGTCGATCAGGTCCATCTTTTTTATCTGGCAACGCTGCGTGATCTTGATTTCGCTGCGGGCCCCGAAAGCTTAGAGGTGCGACTCTTTCATGAGCATGAGATCCCGTGGTCAACGATCGCATTTCGAACCATTGTCGCGACCTTAAGATTTTATTTTCACGATCGCCGCCAAGGCCTGATGTCTTTACATACTGGTGATATCCGCGAGGTCCAGCTCCCCCATGAATCGCACACTCATCTGGATCAACCCCGATGATCCGCTGCCTCCAACGCAGCTTGCATTAACGCCTGACGAAGGGGCCAATGGCCTGCTGGCTGCGGGCGCTGACCTCAGCAGCAAACGATTACAAGAGGCCTATCAACGCGGCATCTTCCCCTGGTTTTCAAAAGGAGAGCCCGTGCTGTGGTGGACCCCCGATCCACGCATGGTGCTGAAGATTACCGACTTCAAAGTTTCCAAATCTTTCTCCAAGACCCTGCGGCGGGCCTGCACCGATCCCGAACTGGAGATCCGCTGCGACCAGGATTTCGAGGGGGTCATGCGGGCCTGCGCTGAGGCCCGGCCCGGACAGTCCGGCACCTGGATCAGCGACCCGATGATTCAGTGCTACTGCGAATTGCACGGCCTTGGCCTGGCCCACTGCGTGACCGTTCATCGCAGCGGTCAACTGCTGGGCGGACTCTATTGCGTGGCAATTGGCAAGATGGTGTTTGGCGAGTCCATGTTTAGCCGCGCTCCCGATGGCTCCAAGCTTGCCCTTGCGGCCCTGGTGGGATGGCTTCGTTCGCAAGGCGGCCTGGTGATAGACTGCCAGCAGAAGACAGAACATTTGGCATCGCTGGGGGCACAAGAGATCAGACGACAGGAGTTTGAGTTCATCGTGCAAGACTTAACCAGGCGCGACACACTGGCCTGGTCCACGACGCCTGTCTCTAAACTGGATCTTCTAAGGCTTACGCATGTCGCACCTTAAAGACCTTCCTGTTGTTTCGCTGCAGTTTTATGTCACGGCGCCCTATCCCTGCAGCTACCTGCCGCATCACAAGGCCCGATCACAGGTCGCCACCCCCAATCACCTGATCAATTCACCGATCTACAGCGACCTGGTCCAGGTGGGCTTTCGTCGCAGCGGTGTGTTTGCCTATCGGCCCTACTGTGATGGGTGCAAGTCCTGCATCCCACTGCGTGTGCCCGTCAATGAGTTTGAGCCCAATCGTATTCAGCGGCGCATCTGGAATCGCAATCAAGATCTTGAAGTCAAGAGTTCGCCGCTGCGGTTTGATGAAGAGCACTACGACCTCTACCAACGCTATCAGTCGCTACGCCACGCTGGCGGCGGCATGGATCACGACAGCCGAGAGCAATACGCGCAGTTTCTGCTGCAAAGCCGGGTAGAGTCGCAGTTAATCGAATTCCGCAGCCCAGCCGGTGAATTGAAGATGATTTCAATTGTTGATCTGCTCAGTGCCGGCATCTCCTCGGTCTACACGTTTTACGATCCCCACGAATCACGACGCAGTCTGGGCTCTTACGGCATCTTGTGGCAGATCGATCTTTGCCAGCGGCTGTCGCTTCCGCATCTGTATCTCGGCTACTGGATCGGCGAGAGTCCGAAAATGTCCTACAAGGCGCTGTTTAAGCCCCACGAGACTCTTGAAAACGGCATCTGGGTCCGCCGATAGGTGCTGTCGGGCGTGAATGTCTTCGCAGGCTTTCCGCTGATTCGGCCGCTGCTGTTTTCGATGCACGCCGAGGCTGCACATGACTTCACCCTCTCTTGGTTAGACCGCCTGCATCACGCCAGGCTGCTGCCCGCATCAGCGCCGCTGCCGGGAACCCCGAAACGCCTGATGGGGCTGAATTTTCCCAACCCGATTGGCCTGGCTGCTGGCCTAGATAAGAATGCGGCCCACCTGGATAGCCTTGCGAGTTTTGGGTTTGGATTTATCGAAGTAGGCACCGTGACACCCCGGCCTCAGCCCGGCAATCCGAAGCCCCGAATGTTTCGTCTCACTCAGCATGAGGCACTGATTAATCGGCTCGGATTTAATAATGCCGGCCTTGAGCAATTTCTTCGTAATGTTCAGCGATCCCGTTGGGCCGCCGATCGGCGCGGCGTACTGGGATTAAACATCGGTAAGAACGCGACAACGCCCATCGAAAATGCCCTGGAGGATTACCTTGCAGGTCTCGAGGCAGTTGCGCCTTGGGCCGATTATGTAACGGTCAACATCTCCTCTCCCAATACACAGGGCCTTCGTGATCTTCAAGAGCAGAGCGCTTTAAATCGTCTGCTCGAGGGCTTAAAAGAAGCCCAGCAGCGACTGGCGCAGCAGCATCAACGGCATGTGCCACTGGTACTAAAAATTGCGCCCGATCTAACGGATGAACAGGTCATCGAGATTGCCACGCTTTTGCGTACTCACAGCATCGAGGGCGTGGTCGCCACCAATACGACCCTGAATCGCACTGCAGTCCATGGTCATGCCCATGCCAACGAGCAAGGCGGCTTATCGGGTGCGCCACTGCTTGAACAATCCAATCACGTGATTCGGCTGCTACGCAGCAGCCTGCCCTCGGGTGTGGTGATTATTGGTGTGGGTGGCGTGCTCAGTGGCGAGGATGCGAAAAGCAAACTCGCCGCAGGTGCGGATCTGGTGCAGCTTTACACCGGCCTGATTTATCGCGGGCCGGCGCTGGTTGCTGAGGCAGTCCGCGCAACACGGTCCGAGTAAAGCTCCCGGAAGGTCTTCGATGCCGGCGTGGGCAGATCGCGGAAATCAGTCCAGCCTTTTGCAAAAGTGAGATGCTGAATGCGGCCAGCCTTGCGGCCCAGGCTGCGCAAAACCCGATTCGCAATTCCCGTCAGCAGCGCATAGAGGTTGGGCCGCACAGCGACAAAACCCCAGACTGCCATTACGAACCGCTCTGCCTTGGGCCGCAGGTGACGATCGAACTGCCGCTCCCGCAGCTTCCGAAGCAGATCAGGCAATGGAATGGCAACAGGGCAGACGACATGACACTCGCCGCACATGGTGGCCGCCTGAGGCAGATCCAAAGCATTTTCTAGGCCGACGTAGTTGGGCGTAAGCACCGAGCCCATCGGCCCCGGATAGACCCAGCCATAAGCATGGCCGCCAATCTTTTGATAGACCGGGCAGTGATTCATACAGGCCCCACACCGAATACAGCGCAGCATCTCTTGGAATTCGCTGCCCAGCAGACTGGAGCGGCCACCATCAACCAAGACGAAATACATATGGTCGGGGCCATCGGCCTCGCCCGGCGCGCGGACTCCAGTTAAAAGTGAAATGTAATTTGAGATGGACTGGCCGGTGGCGCTGCGGGTCAGCAGACGGACGATGGTGGCAAAGTCTTCAAATGTGGGAAGAATCTTTTCGATGCCCGTCACAACAACATGCACGCGCGGCATTACCGTGCACATGCCCTCGTTCCCTTCGTTGGTAACAATGCCCACCGATCCGGTCTCGGCAATCAGGAAATTGCCGCCGGTTACGCCCATGTCTGACTTTAGAAACTTCGGCCGCAGGACCTCGCGGGCCTCGCGTGTCATCTGGGGAATATCTGTTAAGCGGGGACGATCATGGACCTTGGCAAATAGATCCGAAATTTCTTCCTTATCTTTATGAATGACGGGGGCGATGATATGACTGGGCGCCTCGTTGTCATTGATTTGCAAAATGTACTCGCCCAGATCGGTCTCTACCGACTCAATGCCTGCGCGCTCTAAGGCTGAATTGAGCGCCATCTCCTCAGACACCATGGACTTTGACTTGGTCACCATCTTGACATCGTGCCGCTGTGCGATCTTCACCACCAGTTCCGAGGCCTGGGCGGGCGTCTCGGCAAATAACACGGTGGCCCCGCGGGCCTGGGCGTTGCGCTCAAACATTTCAAGCCAGACATCGAGCCGATCCAAAGCCCGATTGCGCCGCTCCACGGCCGCCTGACGGGTCGCAGTGAAATCGATCTCCTGGATCACGCTGGATCGGGCGGTAACAAACTTATCCGCAAGCTTTTTTAAATTGCGCTGCAGACGGGTATCCGCAAGCTTCTCGCCTGCTCGCGCCTGAAAGTGCATGGATTGAACGCGCATACGTCAATGAATCCTATCGACGGTAAGTCATCTAACCTGAAGAACGGCCCTGGCCCACATCACCGGCAAGCACCTGCGCAACATGCAAGACCTGGGTACGCTCATCGCCGAGCCGCCGCAGCCGGCCCTCAATGTGGAGCATACAGCCGAGATCCCCCATAACGACCGCCTGGGCCTGCGTGGCCTGCACGTTGTGAATTTTTTCGTCGACAATCGCTGCGGAAACATTGCCGTATTTCATGGCAAAGGCGCCGCCAAATCCGCAGCAGTTTCGGCAGTCTTTCATTTCGTTGAGTTTCAGGCCGGGGATCTTTGCCAGAAGGGACCGGGGCTGCTCCGCAACGCCCAACTCGCGCAGGCCGCTGCAGCTATCGTGATAAGTCACGGTGCCCTCGAGCTGCCCCGGCACATCGGAAACTTTCATGACGCGAACCAAGAAATCGGTCAGCTCATAAATACGCGGAGCCAGATCGGCCATGCGTCGTTTCATTTCCGGATCGTTGCCAAACAGTTCGAAGTAATGGACCTTGATCATCCCAGCACATGAGCCCGAGGGGATCACGACGTAGTCAAACCCCTGAAGCTGCTCGATGACCCGAACCGCGAGCTGATGGGCGGTACGGCGATCGCCGCCGTTATAGGCGGGCTGGCCACAGCAGGTCTGGCCCTCCGGAACCACCACCTCACAGCCGGAGGCCTCCAGCAGCTTGAGCGCAGCCAGGCCGATCTCGGGCCGCATCATGTCGACCAGACAGGTGACAAAAAGGGCGATGCGCTCGGGGTTTTCAGTCATCGATTCGCTGGGCCTAGGGACTGGAGACTCTGGATTTCATGGAATAAAATGGGATTTTGCCACTTGGTATGGGCCAGATGCCGGTTTCACCCTCTTCCGCCGCGAAAAAACCTCGGCCCCCCGTTGCGGCCGGGTCCGACCGCCGGCCCCTGCTCGCCCCGCCCATTGAGGCGCCCCGGCTCGCAATCCAGGTCATCGAACGCATGATGACCCTGCTCGATGCGCTGGCGAAAAAGTCCGAGCCAGTATCGTTGAAGGAACTCTCCCAGTCCAGCGGCCTGCACCCCTCGACGGCCCATCGCATTCTCAATGACCTCGTGCTCGCACGGATGGTCGATCGGACCGAGCCGGGCAGCTACCAACTCGGCATGCGACTTTTAGAGCTTGGTAACTTGGTGAAGGCTCGGCTCAACGTGCGCGATGCGGCCGCCGGACCCATGCGGGAGTTGCATCGGCTCACCGGTGAGACCGTGAACCTTTCGGTGCGCCAGGGCGATGAAATTGTTTATGTCGAGCGGACTGTCAGCGAACGCTCAGGCATGCAAGTTGTGCGGGCAATTGGGGGCCGGGCACCCTTACATCTCACTTCGACCGGAAAGCTCTTTCTTGCCAATGACGACACGCGTGCCGTTCGATCGTATGCAATGCGGACCGGTCTGGCAGGCCACACGCCGAATAGCATCACGGCGTTGAATCAACTTGAGCAAGAACTCGATGAGGTACGACGTCTGGGCTATGCGCGGGATAACGAAGAGCTTGAGCTGGGGGTGCGCTGTATCGCAGCCGGTATTCGCGATGACAGCCAATCTCTGGTGGCAGGACTATCGATCTCTGCGCCAGCAGATCGGGCCAATGACGGGTGGCTTCAGGCGCTTGCGGATACCGCCCGCGCGATTTCGTCGTCGCTGGGCTACGAGCGCACCGCGGAGGCCTGACGTTCGCGCTCAATTGAGAGCCAACGGCGGATTCGCTCTGCATCCGCGAGCCGCTTAGCACTGCCCTCGGCATCCAGCATCACAATGATCACCTCGCGTTGGTCAAGGCGGGCCTGCATAACTAGGCATTTGCCAGCATCACGGATAAATCCAGTTTTCGATAAGCCGATATCCCAAGTCTCATCGCGGGTCAGGGCATTGGTGTTTCTGAACTGCTGCTGACGGCCGCCCACCCGAACCACAGCATCCCGATCGGTCGAGTAATCTCGAATCAAAGGAACGTGATGAGCAGCATTGACCAGCACCGCCAAATCGCGGGGTGAGGCCACGTTGCTACTGCTTAAACCCGTGGGTTCAACAAACGTTGAGCTGGTCATGCCCAGCGCCCGGGCCTTGTCATTCATTGCAACCACAAATGCAGGCAGTCCCCCGGGATAGCTTCTACCGAGTGCATTCGCAGCACGATTTTCCGAGGACATCAGTGCAAGATGGAGTAACTCTGCACGCGTAAAGCTGGCACCCACCTTAAGCCGCGAGGCGGAATACTTTTCAAGCTGGGTGTCTTCGCGGGCAATCACGATCGATTCATCCAGGGGCTGGCCGGCATCCAAGACCACCATCGCCGTCATCACTTTCGTAATTGAAGCGATGGGCAGGGCGGCGTCCGCGTTTTTCTCAAGCAGCACTTCGCCAGAAGCCTGGTCCATCACCATCACAGCGCTTGAATTTAACGATAGGTCTGCAAGCTCGGAACGCAGGCCCAGCCGCGTACCCATCGAGTTATAACCGGGCTCGGCTTTTACCTTGGATGCTCTAAAGCCTTGCACGGGCGCGCGGGCAACATTCTTTTTTGAGCTGTTGGCGCTGCGCGCTGTCTTCGTGTTTTGCGCAGGCTTAGTTGGACGCGCTGCTGTCGCAGAGGCGGGCTTTCCCTGGGGCTTTGCAGTCGATGCGGGTTTCGCGGCTGCAGAGCTTTTGGAAGAGGCTTTCTCTGCCGATACGCCCGACTGGGCAACAGCAGATGCCGGCCCGAGTATCCAGCTGACCACCAGGCAGCTCAAGGCCGCTGATGCGTTGCGCAAAAACTTCGAATTTCCACGCGAAATGTGTATGCAGTAAGCCCTCAATGGACCTCCCTTTTCCATCGAAGACGGCATGCTAGCAAAGGAACTTTATTTCGCCAAGTAAAAAATCAATTTTTTCAATGGCTTAGAGCCGGTTCTGAAGGCCCGCTCTTATCGTTGGCATACTGCAGCGCACAATTTACGGTCTGAAAATGGATATCGACCGTATCTTGAATGTTTCGGCCATAGCCGCCTGCCATCGCAATCGCAATGGGTACGCCAAGGCCGCGCGCAAACGCCATCACCTGACGGTCACGTGCCAAAAGGCCGGCCTTAGTCAGCGCCAGTCGGCCGAGACGGTCATCGCAAAACGGATCTGCGCCTGCTAAATAAATCACCAGACTTGGCGTAAATTGCGCGCGGATCTGAATCAATGCAGCCTGTAGCGACTCAAGGTAGATCGCATCACCTGTGCCATCAGGCAGTTCAATATCAAGATCGGACTGCTCTTTCAAAAAGGGATAGTTCTCTGCACCATGCATGGAGAATGCAAAAATATTTCGATCATCGCGGGTCATCGCGGCGGTGCCATTACCTTGATGCACATCAAGGTCGATGACCAGGCAATTCGCGGCAAGGCCATCGCGCTGCATCAGCCGTGCTGCCACGACCGCATCGTTAAAGCAGCAGAATCCTTCGCCGCGATCGCGATAAGCATGATGCGTTCCGCCCGCAAGATTGATGCCCACCCCATCCCGAAATGCGGCACGGCAGGCCATGACGGTAGCGCCTGCGGATCGGCGCGACCGCTCCACCATCTCGGGTGACCATGGAAAACCAATCGCCATCATCTCCTTGCGGGACAGATCACCTGCGGCAAGCCTTCGGATGTAATCGGGACTGTGGGCGACTGCCAAGGCCTCATCTGTGAGCGGCTCTGGCTCAAGCAACCGAATCTCGGGAAGTGTCTGGCCGATGTGCTCACGCAGCAGCCGATACTTTTCCATGGGAAATCGGTGGCCCGCTGGCAGCGGCAGCACAAACCGATCGCTATAAAATGCGTCCATAAGCCAACGATACAAGGAGGATCACCATGGGACTTTATCCCACACCCGAAGATTTAAGCGCTGCCCAAAAGCAAAACATCGAGGCGATGACGAAGCTGTCGCAAAAGGCGTTCGAGGGCATCGAAAAGATGGTGGAGCTGCAGCTGAATGCCGCCCGCGCCTCACTGCAGGAGACCGCAGACAAATTCCACGCGCTCATGAGTGTGAAGGATGCGCAAGATGTAGTGAGCCTGAATAAAGACATCGCCACGCCGAATGCCGAGAAGGCCCTCGCCTATTCCCGGACCATCTATGACATTGCCTCACAGACCAGCAGTGAATTCCATCGCCTAGTCGATGCTCAGATTGCAGATGCCAACAAAAAATTAATCGATGCCTTGGATGATTTTTCCCGCAACGCGCCGGCAGGCTCGGAGGGTGTTGTCGCGATGATGAAGTCCTCGCTGACTGCGGCCAGCTCCGCCTACGAGACCGCAAATAAGGCCGCCCGTCAGGTCGTGGAGATGGCTGAACGCAATATGCGCTCTGCTGCTGAGGCTGGCTTCAACGCGAGCAAACGCTAGCCGATTACTGCGGCTTAACGGCGGTCCTCACGCTCCTCGGTGATTTGGCCGCCGAGGGCCGTCACGCCGGCGCGAAACTCAAGGTAAGCCTGCGCAAATGCCTCTGGCGGTGCGGATTCATCCTGGCGCCCTGACGCTTTGAGTCCGAGTTCAATATGCCGCGGTAGGCCCGCTTCGCCCGCCGACGGCAGACTGTAGATTTTGAATTGCGGATATTTTTGAGCGATGGCCTGCATCAGCGGCGTCACCGCCGCTTCAAATAGATTCAGCACAATCATCGACCGATCAAACTCAGCGACAGATCGGAATAAATGGGTGTAGTAAGTCTTTAGCACCCACTCCAGCATCGGCCAGGCCATGACGGGAAAGCCTGGCACAAAATAATGCTCATGAATCGAGAAGCCAGCGATTTTGTTGTAGGGATTGGGAATTATCGCGCTGCCCGCTGGAAACTCTCCCATGCGAAGACGCTCCGCCGATGCTGGCTGCCCAGTCTCTGCGGCCCGCTCGCGAATCAGCTGCTCGGCCTGCGGATGCAGCACCAACTTACAGCCGAGGGCCTCGGCCGCAGCCTGACGGGTATGGTCGTCGGGCGTTGATCCAATGCCACCGCAGCAAAACACCACATCGCCCGACCGAAATGACTCACGCAGCGCCTGCACACAACGGGTGCGGTCATCGCCGAGATAATTCACCCAAGACAGCGCAAGACCGCGGGCGCCCAAAATCTCGCGGGTTTTTTCAAAATGCCGATCCTGCCGTTTTCCGGAAAGGATCTCATCACCAAAAATAAACAGCCCAAAGACACGCTCGGTCATCGAATTTATCCTGCTGGATTACGAGAGAACACGGCCCGCATCATATTGCGCAATCCAATCCACTGCTGACTCAGAAAGCCTTGGCCATAATCCGCGCCCTGCTCTTGATCCAGGATGCCAGTTGCCTCCAACGGTTCGTGGCGCGCAAGCCGGCGATCACCACTCCAGTCAGCAGTACGAAACACCATATCCCAGATCGGAAAGAGGACTGCAAAATTCACGCCCCGCTGGGGGCCCTCGTGGCCAATGCTCACGCCATGATGCAGGCGATGAAAGGCGGGGGAGACCAGGGCCCTGGAGATCACGGCAGGAAACGGGATACCGCAGTTGGCGTGCTGCAAGCTCTGCCAGAGCCGGGTGAAGACCACAATACCAACAAACTGCGCCGGCGCCACGCCGATGAACAGGGCAACAATCGCGAGAATGGCATCGCGAATCAGATCATCCAGAAGATGGTTGCGGTTATCCGTCCAGAGCGTCATGCGACGCTGAGAATGATGAATGGCATGCAGGGCCCACCACCAATTCCAGCGATGCTGTGCCCGATGAATCCAATAGTCGACAAAATCCAAAATCAGCAGATACACCAGCGCCCCCATTAGGGGCGCATAGGCAAGCCCCAAGGCTGCATCCACCTCAAGTGTTGGTATGCCCCAGGCGCCCAGGCTATCCCGCAGTTTCAAAACTGGGGTCTCGAGCACCGCAAATACAAAAATCGAAAATGCGCCCAGCCGATGCAGCACAGTGTAGGCAATATCAATGCCCACCCGATCGCCACGGCCGCCAGGGCCACGCCGCTCTGCCGGAGCGATGCGCTCAAGCGGCAAAATCACCAACGCCATGAACAACAGTTCAAAGCCGCCAATCAGAAACCATTCTGTGAAGTCAAAGGCCTCGTCGATGTAGGCAATTCCATCCAGGGCCGCCAGCATGGGCAGCACAACGCCCTCGAATAACGCGGCATGCAGTTCGGCGAACGCTTCAACGAGTTGATCAATCATCGCGCTAATCGCCCCCGCGAAAGACTGGCCTGCGGCAAGAGCTCAAAGCAAAACCCGCTGGCTTTCAGGCCGGCGATTAATGGATCCAGCATCGGCGCGTACGGATCGCTGCGCGACCAGATCCCGAGATGGGCCATCAAGATATCGCCGCTGCGAATTGAGCGCAGGGCCTGATCCAAGAGCATCCGATTTGGATAGCGGTCACTGGGTAACTCATCACCAAGAAAACCTGCGGGACTCCAGTGAATGTGCGCATAGCCACAGGCCTTGGCCGCACGCAGGGTCTCAGGCGTGGTGATGCCACCAGGTGCACGCCAGATCGGATCCAGGGGCCGGCCCGTCAGCCGCTCGAACTGACGGCCAACGCGGTTTAATTCTTCGCAGAAGTCGGTCGCAGTTAGCCGCATCAGCTGCCCGGCCTGCTCCCCAAACTGTGGCCGATAACGAATCACTCCTGCCTGATCTGCCAGGATGCGGCCGTGACGCCAGGTGTGGCTGCCAAATCCATGGCCCTCCGCGGTCCGCGCCTGCCAATAGGACTTCCAGCTGTCATCCAGCGCATGATCGCCGCGGAATGTCTTTTCATTGGCAAGAAAAAAGGTGGCCTTGACCTGATGCTTTTGCAAAATCTGTGCAATCAACTCTGCGCTTTGCATGCCGCCTGTGTCGAGGGTCAGGTATACGGGCTTGGCGCAGCCTGCGGGGGCCTGTGCCATTGCACTCACCGACCACAGAAAGGCCGAAGCGCTCATCAAAACGCCAACTAGAGCGCTCGCGGGCTTTGCCAGGGTGCTAGAGAGGATCCGCCCGATCATGCAGATAGACTCCATGGGGTGACTTGCCAACAGTGACCCGCTTCACGACTTTTGATTGATCCAGATCCACCAATGCGACCGATCGGGTCCAGCGCTGTGTCACCCAAAGTTGCTTGCCCGAGCTATGAATATCCATGCAATCCGGCCCGCCTGAAACCCGAATCTCTGTCTCGACTCTCAATGTGCTCATATCGATTTTCGACAGCGTATTGGCGACCCGATTGGTGACCCAGAGATGGCGTTTATTGCCCTGATTACGAAAAGCATGGGCGCCATCGCCGGTCTTAATGGCGGCAACCAAACGGGGGCCTGCCGAATTTCCGATCCGCGGCTCAATGACGTGCACATTGTTCTCGCCCATGCAGCCCACAAACACCAGTTTTGAGTCGGGAGAGATCGCAACGCCGGCCGGCAGCCGGCCGGTTTTCATGCGCCAAAGCACCGACAGTTTTTTTAGATCAATGGCCACCAGTTCATCCGACTCCTGCAGGGTGCAAAACACCACGCGGCTATCTTCAGTAAAAACCAGATGGCTCGGGGTCTTGGCCAAGTCGAACCGGCCAAGCAATTTCAACGACAGCTGATCCCCATTGCCGCTGCGTCGATACACGTCCACATGGTCAAGCCGATTGGCACAGGTCACAAAGATATTTTGATCCGGCGAGAACCCAAGGTGATACGGGTCGGCGATGCCCTGCATTGACATCATGACTTTGCCGGTAGCGGGATCCAAAAAGGTAAGTGAATCTGACATTGCATTGCCAATCACCACCTGACGATTATCCGGAGTGGGGTAAAGATGATGCGGCTCTTTGCCAGTGGAGACACGCGTTATGACCTTGTGGGTGACCGGATGAATCAGCGAAACATCGGCATCTCGAGAATTCAGCACGATGATGGGGTATTGGGCCGCGGCCGCAGGCGTCTCCTGACCAGCATCTTTGCCCGCCGATGCGGCACGGGCATCCGACTGAGTCATGAGACCTGCAGCACCCAATGCGGCTGGCATCGACCAGGCGGCCGCACAAGACGAAGCTGCCGCAATCAGCCTGCGGCGCAAGAGCTGTTCTGAATTCATTGGCCCGGATTATCGCCTTATTCCTGAAGGGCCGCCCATGCCTTCTGTAAGCGTTTCACTGAGACCGGCATTGGTGTTTTCAATTCTTGTGCAAACAACGCGACCCGGAGTTCCTCCACCATCCATCGAAACTCGATCATGCGATCTGGCCATGGCCCTCGGTGCTGTGCAGCCCATCTCCAGAGGCCGGCCTCCACCGAGGCCACCTCGGCTGCCCAACGTTGATCACGCGCTGAATCGGCCCGGCATTTCTCGAGCCGTGATGCCATCGCCTTTAAGTAGCGCGGCAGATGGGCTGCGCGATCGGCCGGGATGGCGGTCATGAAATCTTTCGCAAGCAGCCGGCCGAATTGGGCCTCAAGATCCGCCTGGGTGGATCGGAAAGCCTTCAGACCCGCGATCTTCTTTTGTAGGCCTGCCGCCTCAGTGAGCACCGCCGCCAGCCATCGTAAAAGCTCCTGGCCAATGAGCATGACCCGAGAGCGGCCTGCGGCAAGTCTGGACTGAAATTCATCATCGGACTGCGGAAGCCCGTCAGCAAGAAACACACGGCTAATCACAGCCGCCTGAAACTGAGTGATCAGCTGCTCGTGGCTGCCAAAGCTGCTGTATGCAATTCCAATCTCTCTGCGGCTGTTAATTTCTTTTTCCAAAGCCTTAAAGGCCTCTTTTGATCCGCTCACAAATCGGCCAATCCATTGCTCGCGGCCCAACCCTCCGGGCTGGGACTCAGACTGATCGCGACTTAATCCAAGTTCAGCCACCAGCAGCTCCACATCGCGGCCCTCGGCCAGCCTACGGCCGTGTGGGTCTAAGACACGAATATTCATTCGACAGTGCGGGCTTAAGCCATCGAGCTTGAACTCATCCCTGCGCACTGCAATCCCAGTCTGCTGGGCGATATCTTTTGAAAGCGCGGTGATCAGGGGCATGGACCCCACACGATCTGCCCAGCGCTGGCAGAAGGCCTCGGCATACTCAGGCAGGGGCACACAATGCCGACGGATCCGTTGCGGCAGGCTTTTAAGTAAGCCCTGCACCTTCTCGCGCAGCATGCCCGGCACGAGCCATTCCATGGGTATCGGATCCAGATCAATCAGTGTCTCGGCAGATGTCAGTAGCGTCACACCGTCACGGGCATCGCCGGGCTCGAAGTGATACTCAAGGGTAAAGGATTGCCCGCGCTGATCCTGCCGATGGATCTTGGGGAACTGATCTGTCGTAATGCCAGCGGCCTCATGCCGCATGAGGTCTTCTTTCTTTAAGCACAGCAGCTCGGAATTCTGTCGAGCTGCCTGGCGATACCAGGCATCAAAGCTGTCGGCATCTACGACCGACTCCGGAATCTGTTGATCGTAAAACGCAAATAGCAGGTGCTCATCAACCAGAATGTCGGGCCGTCGAGACTTATGCTCCAAGGCCTCGATTTCGCGAATGCGGCTGCGATTCACAGAGAAAAACCGGTGGCTACAGTCCCAGTCCTGCTCCACCAAGGCCTGCCGAATAAAAATCCCCCGCGCCTCTTGCTGCTGTGAGGGGCCCAGCGGGGCCCAGGCCACCTTACGCCGCTGAATCACCGTCAATCCATAAAGCGTCGCCCGCTGGTAGCCCACTACCCTGCCCGAATTTTTTTCCCAATGGGGCTCAGCAAAACTTCTCTTCAGAAGATGGGCGGCACAGTCTTCAAGCCATTCCGGTTCAATGGCGGCAATCGTGCGTGCAAAAAGCCGGGAGGTCTCGATCTGCTCTGCGGCCATGAGCCAGCGCGGCGGCTTTTTCGCCAGTAGCGACCCCGGCCAAATCAGGAACTTCACATCATGGCAGCCCTGCCAGATAGGCTCATCTGGAGCGCGACACCCAACATTGGAAAGCAGGCCAGAGAGAATTGCCAGATGAATTGCCGCCTCCGGGGCAGGCTGCTGATTCGGCCGCCAATGCAACTCTGCGGCCAACTCTGAGAGCTGCTGATGGACTTCCCGCCACTCGCGGACTCGCAGTGGCGATAAAAACTCGCTTCGCAAGGACTGATCAAATTTTCGATTCGACTCACGGACTACCGATAGGCCTTCGATGTGCTGCCAGAGCTTCAGTAAAGCGATAAATTCACTGCGCGGATCTGCAAATCGGGCATGGGAGCGATCCGCTAAGGCCGCCTGGTCTTGAGGCCGTTCGCGCGGATCCTGGACCGATAAGGCAGAGGCAATGATGAGCACTTCCGTAAGCGCGCCAAGCTGCTGTCCCTGAATCAACATCCGCCCAATTCGCGGGTCCACAGGCAGTCGGGACAATGTGCGGCCGATCTCAGTTAATTCGCCCGTTTGATCAATTGCATTGAGCTCCCGCAGCACGGTCAGGCCATCTGCAATTGCTTTACCCGATGGCGGATCGACAAACGGAAAATCACGAATATCGGGCAGGCCCAGGGCCTTCATGCGCAGCATGACCGCCGCCAGCGAACTGCGATGAATCTCGGGGTCCGCAAACGCAGGCCGCTGAGAAAAATCCTGCTCATCGAAAAGCCGAATGCAGATTCCCTCTGCAAGCCGGCCGCAACGGCCCATGCGCTGATTGGCCTGGGCCTGGGGAATGGGCTCAATCTGCAGCTGCTCGACTTTGGCTCGATAGCGGTAACGCTTGACGCGGGCCAGGCCGCTATCCACCACATAGCGAATGCCCGGCACTGTGAGCGAGGTCTCCGCCACATTGGTGGCCAGCACCACACGACGCCTGCCAGAGTGACGAAAGATTCTTTCTTGGTCGGACTGCGATAAGCGGGCGTAAAGCGGCAGCACCTCGGCGGCCTGGCGGCCCGACTTTGCAAGCAGGCTTTGCGCCGAGCGTCCGCGCAGCTCATCGGCGACTGCCTTAATTTCACGCTCACCCGGCAAGAAAACCAGGATGTCACCGGGGCCCTGCCCGTTCCAATCCCGCTCACACTCCTCGACTCCAGCGACCACAAGCTCAACGAGATCCGATTCTGTCGATTCCGCGGGCCGCCAGCGGACCTCAACAGGAAACATCCGGCCCGAGACCTCAATGACAGGCGCAGGCTGATCCTGTCGGCCGAAATGCCGCGCAAACCGTTGTGCATCAAGCGTCGCTGATGTGATGATCACCCGGAGATCAGGCCGCTTTGGGAGCAGGTTTTTCAGGTAGCCCAGCAGAAAATCGATATTCAGACTGCGCTCGTGGGCCTCATCAACGATGATGGTGTCATAGGCCCTGAGCATCGGATCTTTTTGCGTCTGACTGAGCAAAATACCGTCGGTCATTAGCTTGATTGGCACGCCAGCGCGGGACCGGTCCTGAAACCGAATCTGATAGCCCACCGCAGCCTCGGGGCCATCACCGCACTCGGTCTGCAGCTCCTGGGCGATGCGACGGGCAACCGTAATTGCCGCAAGCCGGCGGGGCTGAGTATGGGCAATGGTTTTGCCGTGGGCGCCCCGGCCCATGGCCAGGGCAATTTTGGGCAGCTGGGTGGTTTTTCCGGATCCGGTCTCGCCACAGACAATCACCACGGGATGATCTCGGATCGCCTGCGCTATCACCTCCCGGTGCGCGCTCACCGGAAGAGATTGCGGGAACTCAATATGCATTGGAAAAATTATAATCAAGCGATGAGTGCAAATCCCAGCCGCCTCGCGGCCGCAAGGACTCCCCCGCCCGAGCCGTCCGGCCAGCTCTCGGATCCGATTGGCTTTGTTTCTTGGCTGCGAACTGTCGCACCCTATATCCACGCCTTTCGCAACAAGACCTTTGTGATTGGCTTTCCCGGTGAGCTGGTGAAATCCGGCCATCTGGAGACCCTGGTCCATGATGTTGCACTTCTTGCCGCCATGGGGATGCGTATTGTGCTCGTCCACGGCAGCCGGCCCCAGGTTCAGGAACAGCTCACGCTGCGGCAGATTGAGAGTCGTTTTAGCAACGGGCTACGCATTACGGATAAGCCCTCGCTGGAGTGCGCCAAAGAGGCTTCTGGCGAGTTACGGCTAGATATCGAGGCCGCGTTTTCCGCAGGCCTGCCCAACACGCCAATGGGCAATGCTCGTATCCGAATTATTAGCGGCAACTTTGTTACCGCCCGCCCCGTCGGAATTGTCGAAGGCATCGACTTCGAAAATACGGGTGTTGTGCGCAAAGTCGAATCCGAAGCGATTCGAGATGCATTAAATAGTGGCGCGCTGGTGCTGCTCTCTCCGTTGGGTTTTTCCCCGACTGGCGAGGCCTTTAACTTATCGATGGAAGATGTCGCTGCCAGCGTTGCAGTTAGCCTAGATGCGGACAAGCTCATTTTCATGGCTGAAGACAACGGCGTGCCTGCCGATCACGGCAGGCGGCTTACTGAGATCTCCGAAGATGACGCTGAGGCAACAATCGCCCGATCCGTCCTGCATCCCGATGCGGCGTTTACGCTTGAGCATGCCCTGCGGGCCTGCCGCGGCGGTGTTGAGCGGGCCCACATTGTTCCTTTTCAGCAAGACGGTGCGCTGCTCCTCGAACTCTTTACGCACGATGGCATTGGCACCATGATCGTTGAGGAAACCCTAGAGGCATTACGGGCCGCCAATATCGATGATGTTGCTGCGATTGTTTCCTTAATTGAGCCTCTGGAATCGGACGGAACATTCGTTAAGCGCGGCCGAGCAAAAATTGAGCGTGATATCGATCGATTCACTGTCATTGAACATGACGGTGTGATTTTTGGCTGCGCGGCCCTGTATGCCTTTCCGAAATCCACCATGGCCGAGCTGGCCTGCCTGATGGTTAAGCCCGAGACCCAGGGCCAGGGCGATGGCGAACGGCTTTTAAAAAGTATTGAACAGCAGGCCCGCCAGGCAGGCATGAAGCAGTTGTTTGTCCTGACTACGCGAACAGCCCACTGGTTTTTAAAGCGCGGATTCACGGGCGGCACGGTCGAGCAGCTGCCCAAGCTGCGCAAAGAGGCCTATGACTGGGCCCGTAAATCCCAGATTTTGATCAAGACGCTGTAGCGAAGCGCTGCTTATTCAGACGGACTGAGCAGCCGGGAAAATGGTCCGCCGCCGAGCTCACTGAACTCCGCAAGAATCATCGGCGCTTCATTTGGGGATTCATGCAGACGGTCCATCACCTGATCCGAAGCCTGAATCAGACCATCGATGTAATTGGCCGCCTTGCAATCCCGGTGAGCAAACTGCATATGCCAGTCTTGAAAAAGCCGTACTGGAATTGAAGTATCGGCCAAGACTTTAATATCGTGGTGACGAGCATCTTTGCGAATGGCATTCCAGATACGCTGCAAGGGTAGATTCGGACCCTCGATCCACTGAAAGAACATACCCCGATCAAAGACCAAAATGCCGGTGACGCCCTCATCGCGATTTCGCGCACGCGAGCCCGCCAAGAGATACAGCAGGTCCAGCTCAGTAAATCCTACTGAGGCCTTACTGTGATAAACGATGGTCGATAAGGTGGTCACTACAACTCCCGAGGGTGCGCCGCATGCTGAGAGTATGACCAATACCGATCAATTGCAATTCACAAAACGAAAATTGGTTCAGTCCTTACGCTGAATCACGGGCCACCAGGACCGCCCGTTAAAGGCCATTGCGCACCAGAAGTCTGGGACAAATTGAAAGTCTTCAATCCAAAGCAATGTTGAAAGCGGTGTCGCAATGTTGTCCATGTCAATCATTGCATAGCCTGCGGCGCCCGAAAACTGCATGGCTTGGGCCGTCGCCTGGCCGGAGATCCACTTCAACGGACAACGCTCAGGGTAATGCGGAATGCGCCAATGATTTTCTCTGCCCGCCTGATCAGGACAAAGTACTGCGCTAAGTCGAGACAAAATGGCAGTCACGGCTTCAAGCGGAATTTTGGAAAAATCCCACAGACTGAATTGCGCATCGCAAGAGATCAGCCGTGCGCCCTGGCCCACCAAGGCTTTAAATCGCTGCGGCAGCATCGGCGAAACCCGCAGATTCGGCTGACTCGGCAATAGACTGCCCAGCGGCGCCGCCCGATCCTGGACCCAGCGGACGGCCATTCGGCGGGCAAGCGCAGCCGCGGGATGCTCATGCTGGGCCTCGACCATCGCCAATAGGGCGGGCACCGACGGGTGCCATTGAAAAGTCTCAGATGTTCCGCGGTCTTCTCGGCCTGCGATCTCACTGGCAGTGGCAGACGGCGCCTCTGCCAGTAGGGCATTCACCCCGGTGAGAATTTCATCGAGTGCGCGCTCAATCTCATTAGACATTGTTGGAGATTTCCTAGCGCTTTTCGTTCATCGACTGCACGGATTCGGAAATCGATTGAAGCTGTTGCTGTAAGTTTCGAAGGGACTCAGCGACCGGCTGTGATCGAGATTCAAGCAGCATATTGGTGACTGAAAACTGGGCCTGCGATAAACCGACACCAACCTCACGCAAGGCAGTGACTGAGGATGGCCGAGAGCTGGGCCGTTCACTACGCAGGCTAAAAAATAAAGCGGCAACCACAAACAGAATTGCGAGCGCGTTTAATAGCGTGCCCAGCGCAACACCGTTTTGGATCAACAGCAGTGCACGGCCTTCAGTGATCCAGGACAGGTCCTGCAAAAAACCGACCCAGAGATGCCAGCCATTGACAAAAAAGTCCATCACCATTTCAGCGGGCGTTAACGAGGGGCTGGCCCCCTCGGTTTTGGTCCACTCCAGCTGCGGCATGACCATGACCTGCCACGCATCGCCCAGCGGACTCAGTCCGATGAGCCAACACAGGCCGGCGAGCAAAAGCGCGATGCGGATACGTTTCACAGATTGGCCTCCAGTGACGGCAGCGAACGGGGTCGGGCGGATTCACTCGCCGGCGTGTCAAGCAACTCCACCGAATCGGCAGCAGCGGCAAGCCAATAATTTCCGCTAGTCCCGATCACCACTGCAAGCTTCGGCTCAGCGAGGGCGGGCTGCTGCGATGCCTCAAATAAGCACCAGGGCTCCGCAATCAAGGCGGGCTGGCCTTCCAGCAATCCAAAATAGATCTCGCCAGCGGCGGGCTTCACAAGCTGCGCGGTGGCAACAATTCGATGGACACTGGACTTTGGCAGCTGCAATGAGCCCTCGCCCCGCACCATCCGGATGGATTGCTCCGATACGGCTATGAGAGTTTCTCCTCAATGAGCCGGCGCAGGCTTCCTGGAGAGCGCTGGAAATATTCTCGTCGCGCGACCTCGTTACCACGCAAGTGGGATACCACCCAGGGCCAGTTCTCCTGAATCCAGAAAATTCCACCAAGCCGAGACTGGCCCACCGAACCGGAGAAATCTTTCATCGCCTGCGCTTGATTGGCCGACCAGACCTCGGGCGTGACCCATTCGATTCGGGGCACCACCACGATTTGGCTTTCGTTATAACGCACGAGTTTACGCAGCCGATTCAAATCTCGATTAGCAATTGCAAGGCATCCATCAGAGGCCTGCGGTGCGCGAACATGCAGGCTATCTGGCACGCCATGAATCCAAATGCCGCTACCGGTTCTGCCTGAGTGGTTATCAAACGCATTCGGATAATCCAGCGTCATTGCGTACTTACCGAGGAAACCGTCTTTGCGCGGATCACGAATCTCGAACTGGATGCGATAAACACCCAAGGGTGTCTTCTGATCGCCTTCGCGAAATTTGTCGGCGCCCCATAAGCCAATGGTGGTGTAGAACTCTTCCTTCAATACAGGCCGGCCCTGCTTACTCACAAACACATAAAGCCGTGATCGGCTTGCATCCGCCAAAAGAATCGGAACATTTTTATCTGCAGATCGGGGCATGACCACCAGGTTCTTTGGCACCATGCCCTCGGGGGTCACCTCGAGCCGCACCCGGGCCTCATCCAGAAGGTCGCGGTCTGCACCGTTTAACTGCACTGGCTTACCGGCCAACGCAATCATCGACTGGGCCTGAAGCCAGTGGGCGAGCCGGGATTTGGGCTCCGATTTCAATGCATCGCCAGCTAAGCCTGAACTGGAATCCAGTCGGCCGGCCACGAGGGCTTCAGCGGCCTTGCGCAGCTCTGCATCGGCGGCCAGTGCCGGCGATGGGGACAGTGAGGGTAGGCTAAGTAAGGTGGCGAGGAAGCTGGCAAGAAAAAGCCGCATCAGCGACCTTCCTCCCGAAGGATCTTCCATGCGCCCGCTTCACGGGTCAGAACCGCTGTCTTTACTGAGTTCAATTTCAGGTTCCCTGCCTCATAGCGTTGCCGAAATTTAACTTCAGCATCCCCGCCTGGCAAGAGCTTGACCCGAATCTCGCTCACTTTGACCTCTTCTAGGTCGGGCCGTGTCACCCGAGGCCGACGATGGGCTTCCCATGCTGCCCGTGACGGAAACTGCTGCGGCTCGAATCGATCCGAGTAGGCCGCTACATAGCGCTTAAAGTCTTTGCTCGCCCAGGCTGCAGCCCACTGCTGGATTGCTGCGACCACTGCGGCCTCATCGAGCTTGGCATCACCGGCCGGCCGAGCGGCAGATTCGGATTTAGCGGCAGGACGCTGATCTCTCGCGTCTTGCGGGCGATCCTGTGATGCGGCGGACTTGGCTTCAGATTTCGCTTCGGCTTTTGCCTCGGCCTTGGCATCACCGGCCGATGGTTTTCCAACGGCCTTCGGTGGTGGCTCGACAGACGCGCCCGGCCTTGGCTCGGCCTGGGCCAAGACAACCGGCGGTTCACTGCCCGCGGGCAGTGAACCGCGTAGAGTCAGTTGGGTATTGGGCGGCTTTTTGCCCATGGCTTTCGCATACGAGACTGCGGCCTGCTGACTGAGAATCTCACGCAGATTATTAAATGCCGCAACCGTCTGAGGATTTTTGTTTAAGGCTTCTTCCAATACCTCGCGGGCCTGGTCCAGTTTGCCCATCTGCGCCAGTGCTAAGGCGTAATCATTGGCCAGCTCAATATCATCGGGCCGCTTTTTTAACCAAGGCTCGAGCACCTTAATCGCACGCTGGGGATTTTTCTCTTTTAGTGCTGCGGCGGCGCGCTGACGATCACGGAGCAGTTCGGGATTTTCAGAGGCCAGGGCCGGTAAAAGACTGCAACACCCAAGGGTAACCGCGAGGCCTGCAGCCCACATCTTCGTTTTCATGGCCGCTAGTTTACTCGGCGTTCGGACCAGATTCGAATTCCTGCCGGCGTCTTGCGCCAGACCAGCTCTTTGAGGTCTTCGCTTTGGTGGCTATCCGACCGATACCGCTGGCGAAATCGCACCGTGATCTCACCCGGGCCAGTCTCACGGAACGACAGATCAGTAAGTTCAACCTGGATGAATTTCGCCTGCTCCATCCGCTGAGAGCGGACTCGCAGGTGGTCCTCAACCCCAACAAATTCCCTCGAATAAAGGCCTGAATAGTCCAACGCACTCCGGGCATTCCAAAGCCTGGCCCATTCCTGCATCGCACGCTCGACATCGGCCCGCAGCAGCTGGGAGGGGTCGGGGGCCTGCGGTGCCGATGAGACTCCCGAGCCCGGGCCAACCGCCTCGGTGGCTGGCGCCCCCTCTTTCGTGGCGGGCGATGTTGAACGCGCCGACTTCGCTACCGGCCGCTCGACATCCGCCTCGTCCATGCGATGCAGTCCGATCCCAACTGCAGTCATTAACACAAGAATTCCAGCGATCGGCAGCCAGCGCCGGCCCGGCTCACCATCGGCCTTTGCAGCGGGCAGCATCGTATTGGAGGGTTCACTTAAGTTGGCCAGGCGGGTCGGCATTGAGACCGCCTGCCAGTCTTCGTCGCGCCAGAGGGCCTCGACTTGCTGCTGAATACCAAGGGCCTCGGCCACTGTAATGACGGCGCGCTTGCAATAGGCAACGGTATGGAAAGAAGAGCCTTTGCCCGCTTCGATATCTAGCAGGTGGTTTTTAGCAACCCCGGTCTTGCGGCATAGGCCATCAATATCCAGCTGCTGGGCAAGTCGGGCTTCGCGGATCAGTTGCGGTATCGACATAACATCAAGATACTGAGTGAAGCACTGCCGAGGCGTCTAAACAAAAAAACGCCTGAATGGCCGGCATTATGCCTGATGCGGCCAGATGCGTTTGCCGCCGCTGACGCGGTCAATCTCCTGCATGATGGCTTCGTGGGCCTGAAGCTCTTCGTCGGTGGCGCGCCGCACGATCAGTCCGGTGGTATCCAACGCGATTCCGGCCTCTCGCGCATCCGCATCATCTTCCGACGAAATTAACAAAGCCTCCTGGCCACGGGTCATCGCGAGATAGACCTCGGCAAGCAGTCGGGCATCCAGCAGCGCCCCATGCAGCACACGGTGTTCGTTTGAGATTCCATACCGCTGGCAGAGCGCATCCAGGGAATTACGCTGGCCCGGATGAAGCTCTCGGGCATGGCCCAAGGAGTCGGTAAGGCGGCTGCAGTAGTTCGAGAACGGTTCAAGCCCGGCCCGCTTAAGTTCGGCATCCAGAAAACCGCGATCAAACTCAGCGTTATGAATCACGACCTCGGCGCCCTGTACAAACTCCACTAGACCCTGAGCGACATCGGCGAATAAGGGCTTGTCTTTCAGCTGATCCCAGGTCATGCCGTGGACCTGGGTCGCGCCCTCATCGATTTCACGCTCCGGGTTAATAAAAACATGAAAAGATCGATCGGTAATTCGACGATCGATGCACTCAATACAGCCGATCTCAATGAGGCGATGGCCCTCTTCAACGCGCAGACCAGTGGTTTCCGTATCAAGCATGACCCAGCGCATGGGACCTCCGACTGCGTAGACGATCAAAAAACAAAATCACCGAGGGCAGTACAAACAGCGTCAGCAGCGTGCCCAGTGTCATTCCACCCACAATGACCCATCCAATTTGCGAGCGGCTCTCTGCGCCCGCGCCGCGCGCCAAGGCCAGCGGCACGGCGCCCAGCACCATGGCACCGGTGGTCATCAGAATCGGCCGCAGTCGCAACACCGCTGCCTCCACAACCGCATCCCGCATCTCGCGGCCTTGTTCTCGGAGTTGATTGGTAAATTCAACAATCAAAATGCCGTGCTTGGTGATCAGGCCCACCAGCGTGATCAGGCCGATCTGACTGTAGACATTCAGCGTGCCCCCGGTGGCCTGCAGGGCTGCCAGCGCGCCCAACATCGATAAGGGCACAGTGAGCATGATCATGATTGGGTCTTTAAAAGACTCGAACTGGGCCGCCAAAACAAGGTAGATAAACAGCAAGGCCAGCATGAAAGTGATGCCAAGGCTGCCAGAGGCCCGAACAAATTCGCGCATCGAGCCGGAGAGATCCGTGGCGTAGCCGGCCGTTAGGTGTTTCGCAGCCGATTCCTCTAGGAGCTTTAAGGCTTCGCCCTGGGTATAGCCCGGCGCGAGATTCGCGCTGATGGTAATCGAGCGACGCTGGCCAAAGTGATTCAGCTGCCGGGGGCCAATCGTCTCTTGCACACGCACAAGGGACGACAGCGGCACCATTTGATTGGCTTGATTGCGAACAAAAATTTTATTGATGTCATCGGGTGTGTTGCGTGCATCGGCTTCGACCTGAACAATCACATCGTATTGATCACCCGCACGCTTAAAACGCGTGACCTGCCGGCCGCCCATCATGGTCTCAATGGCCCTGCCGATGGCCTCCACCGCAACTCCCATATCAGCGGCCCGCTCACGATTCACGGTAATGCTCAGCTCCGGCTTATTCAGTCGCAGATCAGTATCCACGCCAAGGAAATTCGGATTCTTCATCACATCGGCCACAATCAAGCTAACGGTTCTGCCCATTGCGTCGTACGAATCCGACGAGGTCACCACAAAACTCACTGGCCGATCACGAATTGATTGGCCCAACGAGGGTGGCGCATTCGGGAATGCCAGTACTCCCGGAATCGACGCCATCTGCGGCTGAACCTGTCGAATCATCTCCACAGTCTTGCGGTCGCGCTCTGACCAATCCACAGTCCGCAAAAACGCCACTGCCTGGTCAACGGTGGGGTTGCCTGCCACGACAAAAACCCGATCGACTTCGGGCAGCGTCTTGCCGATCGACTCAATTCTTCGGGCGTAGTTCTCGGTGTATTCCAGCGAGGCACCATCGGGCCCGCTGATTACAGTAAAGATCACACCACGATCTTCAATCGGTGAGAGCTCCTGCTTCATATTCACAAATAACACGCCGCAGAGCACAGCGACTGTTGCAAACACTCCGCCAACCAGAAGCCCGCGGCGCAGCGTCCACTGCAAAAGCCTGCGATAGTTCTCGGTCAGCCGATCTAAAAAACGCTCAATCGCCGATGTGATTGGGCCGCGGCGCTCCTCGTGTCGCAGCAATCGGGAGCACATCATGGGCGATAAGGTCAGCGCCACAAAGCCCGAAACAATCACCGCGCCTGCAAGCGTAAGCGCGAATTCAACAAAAAGCCTGCCGATACGGCCCGTTGTAAATGCGACTGGGGCGTACACCGCTGCCAACGTTAAGGTCATGGCAACCACCGCAAAGCCGATCTCGCGAATACCCTGAAAGGCCGCCTCAACGGGCTTCATGCCCTCCTCAATGTGGCGAAAGATATTTTCCAGCACCACGATGGCGTCATCCACCACCAGCCCGATTGCCAAGACCAGGGCCAGCAGTGTCAGCGTGTTAATCGAAAAGCCGGCAATCAACATCAGGGTAAACGTGCCGATCAGTGAGACGGGAATGGTAACCAAAGGAATCACTGAGGCCCGGGCAGAGTGCAAGAAAAAGAAAATCACCACTGCCACCAGGATGATTGCCTCGACGATGGTCTTAAAGACTGCCTCAATGGAGCGGTCGATAAAGACCGTGGAGTCGTAGCTGACATTGACCTGTACACCCTCAGCAGCCAGCTCGGCATTCAGTATCGGAACAGAATCGCGCACCGCCTCAGCAAGCGTTAAGGGGTTTGCAGTGGCCTGCCGGATTACGCCGATGGCAACCGCACTCTCGCCGTTAAAGCGAACGCTGCTTCTTACGCTTGCCGCGTCTACCTCGACTCGGCCAACATCCCGCAGTCGCACCGGATAGCCGCGGACTTGCTTCACAATAATCGCGCCAAACTCCTCAGGCCGATTCAGGTCCGTGCGGGCAGTCACGGTAAATTCACGCTGTTGGCTCTCAACTCGGCCGGCGGGTAGCTCCACATTCTGCTGGCCAATCGCAGCTTCGACGTCTGCAGGTGTTAGGCCATAGGCGGCTAATCGATCACGATCGATCCATATCCGCATCGCGTATTTGCGTTCGCCATTAATCCGAACATCGGCCGCCCCAGGAAGCACCTGCAGCCGGGGCTTCACGACACGATTTGCAATATCACTGACTTCAAGGGCCGAGCGGGTAGGACTTGAAAACGAGAGCCAAATAATGGGATTGGCATCGGCCTCGACTTTGGCAATCACCGGCTCATCGACGGATTTTGGCAATTTCGCACGAACACGCGACACCCGATCACGGACATCTGCTGCAGCAGAGTCGGCGTCTTTTTCCAGCCGAAAGGTCACGGTGATCTGGGACTGCTCGGCCCGCGAGATCGATGTAATCACATCAATTGAATCGATACCGGCCAAGGAGTCTTCCAGAGGCTTAGTGATCTGGGTCTCAATCACCTCGGCCGATGCGCCCAGATATCGGGTCTCAACCGTCACCACGGGCGTATCAATCCGCGGATATTCGCGTACCGAGAGTCGGGTATACGAGACTGCGCCGATCAAAACAATGATGAGCGAAAGCACCGTTGCGAAAACGGGCCGTTGAATACAGATCTCAGAGAGTTTCATCGGGCAGCGACGCGGTGAGTCGCCTTAGGGGGCCTTCTTGGCCGGAGATTTTTCGGGTGGACCGCCAGGGCCCTTTGCTGCAGGAGGCTCAGCAATCTTGACCGGTATATTGTTGCCGCGGATTTTGATTTGGCCCGCAGTGACCACCACATCATCGGGCGCCAAGCCCTTGATCACCTCGACGACGGCACGTTGATCAAGCTGCGACCGCAGCCCCGTGACCACAGGCGTCGCGACCGCCTTGCCCTCCACTACCTTAAAAACGGTGAGTCGATTCTGCGCCGTCACCAAAGCCTCTTCGGGAATCACGATCGCATTCGGGCGCGACTCCAGCACCAGCCGCACGCGTACAAACATGCCAGGCTTGAGTCGACGCGAGACATCGCGAAGTTCGGCCCGCAGCAGCAGGGATCGGCCTGAAGCATCGACAGCCGGATCGATTGCAACGACCTTTGCCGGAAAGTTTGCGCCTGCAAATGCATCAGACTGCAGCTGCACGGTCTGGCCCACTGCGAGCCGACCGCTAATCTGCTCGGGCACTCGAAAATCCGCCTTCATTGAACTCAGGTCCTCGAGGTTCACCAGCTCAACGCCTTCTTTCAGATAATCACCAACGCTGACCTGCCGAATGCCGATCTGGCCAGCAAAGGGTGCGCGAATCGTCATCTTGTCGAGATTGGCCTGGGCCAGCGCAAGTTTGGCAGCAGCAATCTCTTCAGTGGCCTTTGCATCATCAAGCGCCGCGGCTGAGAGAAATTTTTTCTGAAAGAGTTCTTCTGTGCGCTTTAATTTTGCGGCCGCAAGATCGCGCTCGGCCCGGGCCTGATTGACCAGCGCCTGCTGCACCGATGCATCAAACACAATTAGCGCATCGCCTTTGGCAACCTGGCTGCCATCTGCAAACATGATCCGCGAGATTCGGCCCGGAATTTCTGATTTCAGCACCACCGACTCTGCGGAGCGCAATGTTCCGACCGCGGTCACCGCATCGAGCAGCTCGGCCACCCGAACTGGTTCGGCCTCGATCACCACGGGGCCGCCCGCGGCCTTTGGTGCCGGGGCCTGGCTCTGGCTATTCATTTTGATGCCGGCCAAGCTCGCAGCAATCAGGCCCGCAATAACGATTGCGAGCACGGCCCAGCGGCGAGCGGATTGAGGAATTTGCATTATTTCTCTGCAGAGGAGGGATCCAATGCCGCTAGGGTAATGGATTCGACGCCCCGATTGGCCAGCGAATCGGCCCTTTCATTGCCTAAATGGCCCTGATGGCCCCGGACCCACTCCCAGGAGACTGTATGCCGGGCAAGTTCATGGTCCAAGGCCTCCCAGAGCTCCTTGTTTGCGACAGGCTTGCCTGCCGAGGTTTTCCAGTGCTTGCGTTTCCACTGGGCCATCCAGGATTGGACGCCCTTCTGTACATACTGTGAGTCCGTCACGATCAGAATCCTGCACGAGCGGTTCAGGCAGCGCAGGGCCTCGATGACCGCCGTCAGTTCCATCCGATTATTGGTGGTGTTGGCTTCTCCACCGAATATCTCTTTTTCTTGATTGCCATACTCCAGTAACGCGCCCCAGCCACCCGGGCCGGGATTGCCTTTGCAGGCGCCATCGGTATGGATCACGACCTCA
This sequence comes from Betaproteobacteria bacterium, assembly GCA_018969705.1. GTDB lineage: Bacteria > Pseudomonadota > Gammaproteobacteria > Burkholderiales > Burkholderiaceae_A > Lacustribacter. The sequence goes on along the minus strand of JAGWXV010000006.1, from coordinate 7,454 downwards.
GCGGACTTACTCAATGGCTAGCCGCCCCTGCATTCATTGGAGGCCGCTACGTGCTCTAATGAATCGTTTCGATGCAGCCGCACCGAGGAGGCCGTTGCCGCTTTGGCTCCCGTGACTGCCTTGCGATCACGCCAGCTAGGGCCGATGAGCTGCATGTGATGCACGCGTTTCACAGCCATCAAAAAATAAACGCCGCCGGCCATCGGCCACCAGCGGCGGCCCGCCGGATCCATCCACTGCATTCGATTTAGCCATCGCTCTGATTCGAAGGGCGGCACATATGCGCCGAACGCGCTCGCACCGCCCGCACCAAGATCAAAATTAAGCAATTGCAGCCAATCTTTGAGCCGCGGCAATGAAATCCACGAGTGGCCTGAAGGTGGAAAGCGTGTCACCGAGCGCGAGGCCTTTCGCAAGGCCCAGGGGCTAATCGGATTAAACCCGGTGATCACAATCCGGCCCTCTGGGATCAGCACACGCTGGGCCTCACGCAAGAGGTGGTGGGCATCATGGGCGATTTCCAGGGTATGGGGCAGGACTAATAAATCAAGGCTTTCCGTCAAAAAGGGCAGATCATGGGCCGATCCCGCGACCGCCGAGATCGTGCCCGCATCGTCGTTATTTTCTGCCGGCGGACACTGGCCGCTTTTGGGCCATACCATCCGGGCCCGGCATGACATACGATTCGTTCTCAGGGCGTCCAGGGGAAGCGGGCCGATCTGGACCGCGTTGTATCCAAACACATCCTGCAGGCTGCCATCGAGCCAGGCCTGCTCCTCCTGGATGAGACGCCGGCCCAGGGGGGTCTCGCTCCATGGGCCCCAGTCTTGAAAAGGATTGATCAGTGATTCAGGCGATTGCGGCATTTGCCGATAACTATATCTGGGCGATTACCGATGACCAACAGGGCCTTGCGGCGGTGGTCGATCCGGGCGACGCCGGCCCGGTGCTGGACTTTCTGCAGCGCCATCGGCTGCGGCTTGCTGCGATTTTGGTAACACACCACCATGGCGACCACACCGGGGGAATTGCTGGCCTAAAGGCTGCTCATCAGAGCGCCTCCCTATCGGAGACGTTTCGGATTTATGGGCCTGCCGCTGAATCGATTCCCGACATTACCAATCCACTGCGCGAGGGCGATTCAGTTGTGCTGGGCGGTCTCGACTGCACATTGCGGGTCATTGAGGTTCCAGGCCACACACGGGGCCATATTGCGTTTTATGGCCATCACCAAGCTGCGCCAGTGCTCTTTTGCGGAGATACGCTGTTTGCGGCCGGATGTGGCCGGCTTTTCGAGGGGTCCGCCGAACAGATGTGGAACTCACTGCAAAAGCTTGCGAGCCTTCCCGAGCAGACTGCGGTCTATTGCGCCCATGAATACACCCTTTCCAATCTGCGTTTTGCATGCGCGGCTTATCCGCATCACCGTGAGATTGCCAATCGATTTGCCGAAGTGAAATCACTCCGTGATCAAGAGCGCATTACACTGCCGAGTACGATCGGAGTTGAGCGCAGCACCAACCCCTTTCTGCTGTGCGCCAACGCGCAGGCATTTGCCGAACTGCGGCAGCAAAAAGACAGCTTTCGCGGATAATCAGCGCCAATGCGATCTCTAACCCTATTGGCGGCTTCGCTCGCGCTTTCTGGCTGTGTGGTCGCCCCGCCGGGCCCCGCCCCTGTCGGCAGCTCAGCCCCGGTGACCCCGGCAGCCGCTCCTCAGAAACCCCCTTCGGCCCGCGGACCAGCCGAGCGGCCTGCGGCGTCCTTGGCACCAGCGGCCCGTGATGAGTCGCCCAAGAGTGCGGGCGGCAGCGGCACTGCTGTAGCGCCTGCGCACCCCATTCTTCAGACTGCCCGATATGAGGTATTGACCGACCGCATCGTTGCCGGATTCGCAATGCCGCCCTTGCAGCTTGCATTGGTCGAACAGCACGAGCGTTGGATTTTGCGGAATCCGGAATATCTTAAACGTGTCTTAGAGCGCGGCGGAAAATATCTGTATCACATTGTTGAAGAGCTCGAGGCCCGCAATATGCCGACCGAGCTTGCGCTGCTACCGATTGTCGAGAGTGCGTTTGTGCCAAATGCCCTTTCGAAAGCCAAAGCAGCGGGCCTTTGGCAGTTCATTCCGTCAACCGGCCGTATCTACGACCTCGAGCAGAACTGGTGGATGGACCAACGCCGCGATGTGATTGAGTCCACCCGCGCAGCGCTTGATCATTTGCAGCGGCTCTATGAGCTGCAAGATAACGATTGGTTTCTTGCCCTGGCCAGCTACAACTGGGGCGAGAACGCCGTCCTGCGGGCCCGCAAGCGAAATGCGGCGGCAGGCCGGCCCACCGATTACGCCAGTCTCAAGATGCCTAAGGAAACCCAGAACTATGTGCCCAAGCTGATTGCCCTTCGCAATGTGCTCTCACGGGCCAATGAACATGGTCTGACGCTGCCCGCGATTCCAAATCGACCATTTTTTGTAGTGATTGATAAGGAGCAGTCCATCGACTTATCGTTGGCGGCCCGCTTTGCCGGCATGACGATTGCCGAATTCACCGAACTCAATCCATCGCTGAACCGTCCGGTAATAACGGTGACCCGAACCGATCGCATCATCCTGCCTGCAGACCGGGCGGCCGGCTTTCAGCAGCAGCTGCAAGACCACATCGCCCGCGGCCTGCCGCTGGTGACCTGGAAGCCCTACACGCTCAAAGAAAATGACACCCTGCTCACTTTGGCAAAGCGCGCCGGTGTCGCTCCGCAAGATCTCATCCGTGCCAATAGCCTGAAACAAAACGCGCGGCCGCTGCCTGGCACGGTGCTGCTGGCGCCCGTGGCACTCGATAGCCCTGAGCCTGCCATCGAGACCACACTGGCACGCTTTACCGGATCACGTGTGATTGAAAAAGAGACCTTGGGGCCGGTGTATCACCGGGTTACCAAGAAAGATAGCCTTGCAAAAATTGCAAAGCGCTATGGCCTGAGTCCCAGCGATCTGAAGTCCACCAATCAGCTCGAGGGCGAACCTGTTGTCGGACAGCGGCTTTTGATTCGACCCGCCCGTACACAGACTGTGGTGACCGATGAGCGCGGCAAGCGCACGGTCCTATCCTCTGCTGAGGCTGCCAACCTTCCGCCAGCTGAGCCTGCCGCGAAAAAAGCACCGCCGCGCAAAGCCGCTGAGAAGAAAAAAGCTAACCCTGAGAAAAATAAAGCAAGCCCAGAGAAGAAAAAATCTTCAGAACAAAAGAAAAGCCCGGCAAAATCACCGGGCAGTCCTGAGGCAAGAGCAAACTCCTAGCGCACTTTACCGCCGGAGCGATCAATCCCGCTAGGCCGCGATGGCAGTGCGACGCGGGCTCACCATTCGAATCCGCTTTGAAAAATCAGCAAGGGCTGCAATGCCAGAGGTTTCGGCACGATTGCACCATGACTGCAGGCCCGCCACCGCCTGCTCGACCGACAGATGCCTCAGGCTCCACATGGTCTCAAACTCTTTTCGAAGCTCGGTCCATTTCTCGACCACTGCCGGCTGAAACTGGGCACGACGGGCATGCTTTTTAAATGATTTCGAGAGAATGGCCATCAGCTCATACTTGTGTGAGATCACCGCCTCTACCGTGTCGGCATCAATCTGATTGCGCCCGGGATCAAGAAACATCTCGGCGGGTAGTGCCCGCGGCTTGGCCAGGCCGAGAAAGGCCAGGCATCGGATATAGAGCCAGCCGATATCGAACTCATACCACTTCGAGGAAAGCTTTGGTGATGTGGCGAAAGTGTGGTGATTGTTATGCAGCTCTTCGCCGCCAATCAGAATGCCCCAGGGCGAAATATTTCTGCTGGTATCTGGGCTTTTAAAGTTGCGATATCCCCAGTAGTGGCCAATACCGTTGATCACGCCAGCTGCCAAAAAAGGAATCCAGGCCATCTGCACTGCCCATACGGCAGCACCGACAACTCCGAAGAGCATCACATTGACAATCAACATGAGCGATACGCCCAGCACACTGTGCCGGGAATAAATATGGCGCTCCACCCAATCATCGGGCGTGCCATGGCCATAGCGCTCTACAAGCTCGCGATCAGCCGCTGCCACACGATAGAGCTCAGCGCCCCGCCATAAAACGGCGTCAATGCCGCGGGTCTGCGGGCTGTGGGGGTCATCTTCGGTCTCGCATTTGGCGTGGTGCTTACGGTGAATCGCTGCCCACTCCTTGGTCACCATTCCGGTGGTCATCCAAAGCCAGAGACGCAGGGGGTGTGAGATGAGTGGATGCAGCTCCAAGGCGCGATGGGCTTGGCAGCGATGCAGATAAACGGTCACCCCAATGATCGTGAGATGGGTCGCCGCCAGCGTAAAAAGCACGATTGCACCAGCGCTCCAGCCCGTCAGGCCGTAGCGAACAAAATCCCAAAGTACAGCGATAGCCGGCAGTTCCAGAAATGCGGTCATTGCGTCCAACAAGATCTCCCTTGACGCCCACGGCCGAAAAATCCACGGCAAACGGGCCTTCTGTTATGAAAACCCGGGGATTATCCCACCCCCCTGCCTCAACTTCCAGCCCTGACCATACAGGCGGCGAAAAATCCGTCGGATCCCGCCCGATGGGGCCAAAGCATGAGATCGCCAGCCGCGTTTAAAGGCTGCCAGTCGGACGGAATTCTGATGCGCTGACGCGCTAAGACCTCGGCGGCGGGGACCCGACTGAATTCGGGACAACTCGATAAGAATCGCTCAACTAGCTCTTCATTTTCCTGAGGCAAGAGGCTGCAGGTGGCGTAAATCAATCGGCCCCCTGGCTTGACCAGCCGCGATGCCGCCCGAAGGATTTTTTCCTGCTGATCCTGCAACGCAACGACAGACTCCGGCCCAATGCGCCACTTTAAATCGGGGTTTCTGCGCAGGGTGCCCAGACCACTGCAAGGCGCATCCACCAACACGGCATGGGCCTTCGACGACAGACGTTTAATGCGATCGTCATTTAAGCCCGAAATCGCGATCGGCCAGACATTCGATAACCCGCTGCGCACAAGCCTTGGCTTAAATCGCGCCAAACGGGCAGCAGAAGTATCGAGTGCGTAAAGCCTTCCGGTATTGTCCATCGCCGAACCGAGGGCCAAGGTCTTGCCGCCAGCGCCTGCGCAGAAATCAACAATGAACTCTCCACGCCGTGCAGCGACCAGTGCCGCAATGATCTGACTGCCCAAATCTTGGACTTCAATCAATCCCTCACGAAACGCGCGACTGCGCTGAAGGGCCGGCTTGCCCTCAATTCGCAATGCGCTGTCAAGAACTGCCAAAGGCTGGGCCGAAATGCCATCACGACTTAACATCGCCTGCACATCGGCCACCGATGCCCGAATCGTATTCACGCGAAGATCCAGCGGCGCGGTCTGACGAAGTGCATGCGCACAGGCACGCGCCTCTTGCACTCCGATCGCAGCAATCAGAGACTGCGCGATCCAGGCTGGAATACTCTCGCGCAAAAACGGATCTGCCTCAGCCGACTCCACTTGTGGCAGGCCCTCGCGCCAGATCCGATCGGTTGAATCACGATCGGCCTCTGCAGGAAGCGGCTCCTGTGCCTGCAGCACACCCAGGATCGCAAGCCGCCAATGGAGCCGATCTTTCGCAGTCGCATGAGCGAGATGCTCAAACCAGCTGAGATTGCGCAGCACGGCCCAGGCACTTTCTGCATAAAAATGCCGATCGTGGGCGCCCATCTCAGGATGAGACTTAAAAAAACGCGACATCGTGCCATCGGCAGGCGCCGAAAACTCCAGCAAATTACTGATCAACGCTGCCAGCGTCGCCAGCCGCCCTGCTGCTGCAGGCTTTCGGCTTACGCGAGATCGGGGTGCAGTCGGCACGGCATAAATCCAGTTGGAAACGCGCCCTCACCCCGATTGATGATCCGGTCTTCTTGAATCATCAGCTGCCCAGAAAGCCAGGCCGCGATCGCCATCGGATAAATCTCATGCTCCATTTTCAGCACACGTGCGGCAAGCGCTTCGACGGTATCGTCCGGATGTACCGGCACAACAGCCTGCGCAAGGATGGGCCCATGATCCAGCTCAGCCGTCACCAAGTGCACCGTGCAGCCATGGACCCGGACCCCCGCATCCAGCGCCTGCTGATGTGTCTCCAGGCCCTTAAATGCAGGAAGCAGCGAGGGATGAATGTTGACCAGCCGATTGCGAAATCGCGCGCAGAATTCAGCGGTTAGCAGCCGCATAAACCCGGCTAACACCACCAGGTCTGGGCGCTGAGTTTCAAGCCTCTGGGCAAGGGCCGCATCAAAGGCCTTGCGATCCGCGAATTGCCTATGGTCGAGGACCTCAGTCGCGATCCCTTTAGCGCGGGCAATCTCAAGGCCGGGTGCGTTTGGCCGGTTGGAAATCACAGCGACCACCGAAATCGGCCAGCCATGGCGCTGGATTGCACTGAGCAGTGCATCCAAATTGGAACCGCGTCCCGATATCAGCACTGATAGCCGCTTCATAAGGCCTCGATTCTAGCGGCCCCCTATAATCCAACGTTTTGATCTCAGCCCGGAAAGCCCGCATAAGATGCTGATTTTTCAAGGAATTTCCCCTCGCCGCAGGCTGCCCTCGGGCCGCGCGGTCACGATCGGAAATTTCGATGGTGTTCACCTCGGACATCAGGCCCTGATCGATCGCACCGTGACGCTGGCCCAGCAGCAGGGTTTAAAGAGCGCGCTGGTGACCTTCGAGCCCCATCCCCGTTCCTATTTCAGCCCCCAGAGTGCGCCAGGAAAAATTCAAGGCCTGCGGGCCAAGGCCGCCATCTTGGCCGGCCTTGGCATTGATGAGCTCTGGATTCTGCGCTTTGGCCAGTCCCTGGCCACGATGTCTGCAGAAGACTTTATGCAGAAATTTCTTTTTGAATCACTGCAGGCCAAAGAATTGGTAATCGGTGATGATTTTCGATTCGGCGCGCGACGCCGCGGCAACCTGGAGTTGCTGCAGCAGGCCTCAGGCCAATACGGCTGGAATGTCCATTGCATCAGCGCAGTGCATGCTGGTGGCGAGCGCGCCTCGAGTTCGCGTCTGCGCACACTGCTTGCGCGTGGTGAGATTCGCGAGGCTGAGGCCTTAATGGGCCATCCCGTTTTTCTCTCCGGTCATGTGATTCACGGCAAAAAACTGGGCCGAGATCTTGGCTATCCAACCCTCAATATTCCAGTGCCACGCACGCTGCTACTGTCAGGTGTATTCGTTGTGAGTGTGAGCGGCCTTGCGGATGCGCCAATTGCCGGTGTTGCCAGCCTGGGCCATCGGCCAACGATTGAGCAGTCAGGCCGACTGCTCTTGGAGGTGCATCTCTTTGATTGGTCTGGTGATGCCTACGGAAAAATCGTGCAGGTCACCTTTCATGAAAAACTCCGTGATGAGGCCCGCTTTGAGAGCCTGCAGTCCATGACCGAGCAGATGCATCT
>JAGWXV010000005.1 GCA_018969705.1 Betaproteobacteria bacterium | reverse complement strand
ATCGTCAGAGTCCCAGAAGCAATCCGCATGGCCGATGAGGCCGAAGTCGATCTGGTCGAGATCGCACCCCAGGCCGAGCCGCCAGTCTGCAAGCTCATGGACTACGGCAAGTTTAAGTACCAAGAGCAAAAACGAGCCCACGATGCACGGCTGAAGCAGAAAATCATTCAGGTCAAAGAGGTCAAGTTCAGACCCGGCACGGATGAAAATGATTACCAGGTGAAACTGCGCAATTTGCTGCGGTTTCTCGAGGAGGGCGATAAGGTGAAAATCACCTTGCGCTTTCGGGGCCGAGAAATGGTCCACCAGGAGTACGGTGTTCGTCAGCTTGAGCGTCTCAAAACCGACCTTGAGCAGTTTGCCCAGGTGGAGCAGATGCCCAAGCTGGAGGGCCGTCAGATGGTGATGGTGATGGCCCCGAAAAAGAAGAAGTAGTTGTAGTTGTAGTTGAAGCTGTAGTTGTTGTGGAAGTAAGAAATTTGCCTCGCCAGGTTTTCAAAGTGCTTTGCAGTCCTGCTGCAGCCACCTGAGCAGGTTTAAAAACGGAGCTTTAGATGCCCAAAATGAAGACCAAGAAAGCCGCTGCAAAGCGCTTTCAGGCCCGTGGAAGCGGGTCCATCAAACGCGCGCACGCGACCAAGCGCCATATTCTGACCAAGCGGACGACCAAAAATAAGCGTCAGCTGCGTGGCACTTTGACCGTGCATGAATCGGACATCCAGCGTGTCCGCGACATGATGCCTTACGCCTAAAGGAGAACCGTCATGCCTCGCGTTAAACGTGGAGTTACCGCTCGAGCACGCCACAAGAAAATTTTGGCCCGCGCCAAAGGCTTTCGTGGTCGCCGCAACAATGTCTTTCGTGTCGCCAAACAGGCGGTGATGCGTGCTGGCCAGTACGCCTATCGGGATCGTCGTAATCGCAAGCGGGTATTCCGTGCGCTCTGGATTACGCGGATCAATGCCGCCTGCCGTACGCTGGATATCAACTACAGCCGATTCATGGCGGGCTTAAAGAAGGCCAACATCGATCTGGATCGTAAGGTGCTTGCTGATCTGGCCGTGATGGATAAGGCCGCCTTTGCCGCCATCGTCACCTCCGTAAAAGCCGCCCTGGCGAAGTAGCCGCGCTTTCTTCGGCAGGCTAGACCCCGTCACTGGCGATGACCGAACTCGCGCGTCTTGTTCAAGAAGCGGAATTGGCGTTTTCTCAGGCTGCTGATTCGGCAGCCCTGGAAAATGCCAAGGCCCGCTTTCTTGGAAAAAACGGTGCGCTGACTGAGCAGCTCAAGGCCCTCGGTCAGGCGGATGCCGAAACAAAAAAAACGCTCGGTGCTGCAATCAATGGCGTGAAGCAGCAGATCGAATCGCTGCTCGCCGATCGCCGGTTAGCCATTGCTGAGTCTGAACTCAATCGCCGGCTTGCAGCCGAGGCGATCGATATCTCCCAGGATGGCCGGGGTCACGCCGTGGGTGCGATCCATCCGGTCATTCGCACCTGGCGTCGCGTCGAGGAGCTCTTTCAGTCAATCGGCTTTGATGTGGCCGATGGCCCCGAGATCGAAACCGACTGGATGAATTTCACGGCCCTGAATAATCCCGAGAACCATCCGGCCCGCTCGATGCAGGATACGTTTTATCTCGATAAAAAAGATGAGACGGGCCTGCCACTTTTACTGCGTACCCACACCAGTCCGATGCAGGTCCGCTACGCGCGGACCCACAAGCCGCCGATAAAGGTAATCGCCCCGGGCCGCACGTATCGGGTGGATAGCGATGCGACCCACTCACCAATGTTTCATCAGGTCGAGGGGCTTTGGATCGATGAGCATATTTCGTTTGCAGATCTCAAAGGTGTTTACACCGATTTTCTTCAACGCTTTTATGAAACGGATCAGCTGCAGGTGCGCTTTCGTCCGTCATTTTTTCCGTTTACCGAGCCCTCGGCAGAAATTGATATGCGCTTTGAGTCTGGCCCGCTAAAGGGCCGCTGGCTAGAGATTGCGGGCTCGGGCCAGGTGCATCCAAAAGTAGTGCGCCATTTCGGGCTTGATCCGGAACGCTATATCGGCTTTGCATTTGGCACCGGCCTTGAGCGCATGACTATGCTGCGTTATGGCATCGCTGACCTGCGCTTATTTTTTGATAACGATCTGCGCTTTTTGCGCCAATTTGCCTAAGGACATCTTAAGATGCGCGTTCCTGAGCAGTGGCTAAGGGCGATGGTCAACCCGCCTATCGACTCCGAGGCGCTGGCCGATGCACTCACCATGGCAGGCCTTGAGGTTGAAGATGCGCTTCCCCTTGCGCCCGAATTCTCAGGCGTCGTAATTGGCCGTGTCACCGCAGTCACGCCCCATCCGGATGCAGATCGGCTACGCGTTTGTACCGTTGATATCGGACAGCCGGACACGCTGCAGATTGTTTGCGGCGCTCCGAACGTGCAGGCCGGCATGGTGGCGCCGTGTGCCACTGAGGGCGCTGTGCTTCCTGGCGGCTTTAAGATTAAGCGGGCAAAGATGCGTGGCGTTGAGAGCCAGGGCATGCTCTGCTCGGCAAAAGAACTTGGAATCTCGGAGGACGCCGAGGGCCTGCTGGCCTTGCCCGATTCATTCGCAACAACGCTTGGCAAGAATATGCGCGAGGCAATGAATCTTGATGCGCGTGTATTGGAAATCAAGCTTACGCCCAATCGCGCAGATTGTTTATCCATCGCTGGCGTAGCCCGTGAGGTCGCGGCGTTGACGTCAGCCTCCCTGACCCTGCCGAGCTGGCCATCGGTGGCGCCAACCGTTTCTGAAAAGGTTCCCGTGCGGATTGAGGCCGCAGATCTATGTGGCCGTTTTTCGGGGCGCGTCGTAAAGGACGTTAACGCAAACGCGGTGACGCCGGATTGGATGCGTAGCCGGCTCGAGCAGGCTGGTCAGCGATCGATCTCGGCACTCGTTGATATTTCAAACTACGTCATGCTGGAGCTTGGACGGCCGAGCCATATCTTTGATGCCGATAAGATTCATGGGCCGCTGGTCGTGCGCTGGGCCCATCCCGGCGAGAAAATCAAGCTCTTAAACGAGCAAGAGTTCATGCTGGATCCATCCGTGGGCGTGATTGCGGATGACCGTGGTCCGGAGTCGATGGCGGGCATCATGGGCGGCGATGCCACTGCCGTTTCGCTTGAAACTAAAAATGTCTACATTGAGGCTGCATTCTGGTGGCCTGATTCAATTCGCGGCCGCGCACGGCGTTTTGGGTTTAGCACCGAGGCGGGCCATCGTTTTGAGCGCGGCGTCGACTGGGAGACCACAGTCGCCCACGTCGATTACATCACCCATCTTATTCAAAGCATCTGCGGTGGGGCGGCCGGCCCCATGGATGATCAGACCCTGGGGGTGCCCGACCGAGCGCCCGTCACGATGCGGGTTGCTCGCTGCTGCAAGGTGCTTGGCATTTCGGTAACCGCACAGGATTGTTTGAATATTTTTTCTCGGCTCGGCCTGGCGGCTGAGGTTTCAAAGTCAGAGGCAGGGGAGGTCATTCGGATCACGCCGCCTTCATTCCGCTTCGATCTCGAGATCGAGGAGGATCTGATTGAAGAGGTGGCCCGCATTCATGGGTTTGAACGCATTCCTGCCCATCCCCCGCGTGCAAGCGCAGCGATGTTTTCGCGGCCCGAGGCAAGCCGATCATCAATGCAGCTGCGCGATCGGATGGTCGCTGCGGACTATGTCGAGGCAATCACTTATAGTTTTATCAGTCAGGAGCAGGCGGACCCCTTTCTTTCGGGCGCATCTGCGCTTCGGCTGCTAAATCCGATGGCCTCGCATCAGTGCGTGATGCGGCCCAGTCTATTGCCAGGATTGCTCGAAGCCACTGCTGCTAACCTGAATCGCAAGGCATCGCGCGTGCGACTCTTTGAGATCGGCCGGACATATCACGACGATCCCGCTCAGCAGGCAGGTGACTGGGCTGTGGGCGGCATCCGGCAGCCGCTACGGCTTGCGGGGGTCGCATTTGGGTTTGCTGCCGATGAGCAGTGGGGCTTAGCGGCAAGGCCAGTAGATTTTTTTGATGTGAAGGGTGATTTGCAGCGCCTTGCGGCACCTGTTTCGCTCACCACTCGGGCACTGAGCTTGGCGCATCCTGCGCTGCATCCTGGCCGCAGCGCTGAGGTCATGATTGGTGGCAGGCCGGCGGGATTTATCGGAGAGCTTCACCCTCGCCTGGTGCAGGGCCTGGAGCTTGCCGGTGCCCCGATTGTTTTTGAGCTCGAATTGGAGCCCCTTTCTAAGGCTGCCGTACCCCGGCCACAGGAGCCGTCAAAGTTCCCCCTAGTCATTCGAGACTTGGCCCTGGTCGTGGGCCTTGAAATCCCGGCTGGAGCCCTCCTGGACCGGATCAATCACCTAAAAAGCCAGTCAAAACAAGGGTCTTGGATTACTAATGTCAAGTGTTTTGATGAATATCGAGGTAAGGGATTGTCCGAAAAGGAAAAAAGCCTCGCTTTCCGCTTTATACTGCAAAGTCCCGAGGCAACACTGCAGGATTCGGAAGTCGATCAGCTAATGGCCGAAATCATCAGATTAATGCAGGCCGAATTCGCCGCCAGACTCCGTTCCTGATTCTGAAACGTGCACTTCGATTCGAAGACCTTATCGGGCCTGCCGCCCGCTGCGAACCCGACCCCTACAGCGGGAGAGGTGGTGCTCAGATTGCTCGAGCACGCTGGCCTGAAGTCCACCGAGGACAGTCTGACCAAGGCCGAATTGGCAGACCTGCTGTTTGAAGTCGTGGGCCTAAATAAGCGCGAGGCAAAAGAGGTTGTCGATATCTTTTTCGAGGAAATTCGAGAGACCCTGGTCGCCGGCACCAGCGTTAAGCTCTCCGGGTTTGGGAATTTTCAACTTCGCGATAAGCCGCAGCGGCCCGGCCGCAACCCCAAAACGGGCCAAGAGATTCCGATCGCCGCCCGGCGCGTGGTGACCTTTCATGCAAGCCAAAAACTGAAGTCCTATGTCCAGGATCCATCGAAAAAGCCACTGGATGCTTATGCCGATGATGAGCCCAACCTTGGTTAGAGATCCCCGAGTCTGAGCACCTCGCGCTAAAACACCATGGAGAGTCGCGTCGCCTCACCGCTGCTGCCGCCGATCCCGGCCAAGCGTTATTTCACCATTGGCGAGGTCAGTGAGCTCTGCGCGGTAAAGCCCCATGTGCTGCGTTATTGGGAGCAGGAATTTACCCAGCTGCGGCCGATGAAACGGCGCGGAAATCGTCGCTACTATCAACATCATGAAGTCTTACTGATTCGGAAAATTCGAGAGCTGCTCTACGATCAGGGGTTCACCATTAGCGGTGCCCGCAATCAATTAATGGAAGGGCGTGCAAATGGTGATGCGCGCCCATCAAGCAACGACTCGGCACCAATAATGGACTCGTTGCCCTCCGCACCGAGTGACCTGCGTGGTGAGCTGGCTGCAGTTCTGCAGATCCTGAAGGGCAGTGGGCCTCGGCTATAATCGCAGGTTCGGTCGGGGCGTAGCGCAGCCTGGTAGCGCACTTGCATGGGGTGCAAGGGGTCGGATGTTCGAATCATCTCGCCCCGACCATTTCGAATTTCTCCCTCAGTTCTTACTATCCAAATCCCACGATGTGGTTAAAGTCGGTTCTCGCTGCGCTTAGCGCATCTTTTCTCTCTGGCTGCTCGAGCCTGGATGTTCTGAACGCAGTTTCTAAATCTCCACAGGCTGCCTCTGCCACCTTGAGCTATGGCCCCTCGGCCAGACAGCGTGTCGAGTTTTATCCCGCCCCACAACACGTGACTGCAACAGCGGTACCAGTGGTCGTGTTTTTTTATGGCGGTGCCTGGGAGAGCGGGTCAAGGCTCGACTATCGATTCATCGCGAGAACCTTTAATGATTTGGGCTATCTGGTCGCGATTCCGGATTATCGACTCACACCTGAGGTGACCTACCCGGGTTTTGTTCAAGATAGCGCGGAGGCGCTCAGGCTTGTCATTGAGCAGGCCGCGCGTTTTGGCGGCGATGCGCAGCGTATCGTGCTGGCGGGCCATTCGGCTGGCGCCTATAACGCGATCAGCTTGGCGACCGATTCCCGTTGGTTGTCGGAATCCGAGCGACGCCGAATTCGTGGTGTTATTGGCCTGTCTTCACCGGTTAACTTTTTGCCGATTCAAATGCCTGCAGCCCAACGCGCATTTAATTGGCCAAATACTCCCCGTGACTCCCAGCCCATTGAGCATGTATCGCCTGCATCTCCACCCATGCTGCTGCTGTCGGCAAAGCGGGACCCTCTGGTGGATCCAGAGATTAACTCCGCAGCACTCGCGGCGCGCCTGCGGGCGGCAGGAGTCTATGTCAAGATGGAAGTGTTCGAGGGCCCGTTTGGCCTGGTGAGCCATTCCAGCCTTGTGGCGAGCCTTTCTGATCGGCTCTCGTTTTTAGCGCCGACAATTGAGCGCTCAAAGGTCTTTATCGAAATGGTGACCCGTTAGCAGTGTTCTTGCTTCGGACTTGATAGTGGAGGTTGTTTATGCATCCGTTTCATTTAGCGTTTCCTGTTGATGACTTGCACAAGGCCCGCGCGTTTTACGGCGGCCTGCTCGGCTGCCCGGAGGGCCGCAGTTCAGATGAATGGATCGACTTTAATTTATACGGCCACCAGATCGTGGCACATCTGGCAAAAGATGGCCCCGCCCACGAGCCAAAGAATGAGGTAGATGGTAAGCAGGTGCCCGTGCGCCACTTTGGAATCGTGTTATCGATGCCCGAATGGCAAGCGATGGCCGATAAGTTAACGGCTGCGGGCGTCGAGTTTGTGATTGCGCCGTATATTCGATTCAAAGGCGAGGTGGGAGAGCAGGCCACCATGTTCTTTTTGGATCCTTCCGGTAACGCGATTGAATTTAAGGCAATGGCGCATCCCGATCGTCTCTTTGCCAAATAGATGTCGAGCGTCTGTCTACGTCAGAATTTCTTTGAGTAGAGACAGCACCGATCGGCGCCCGTGCGATTGCGAGGCGTTACACTAAGGCCAGTTTGAAATTGGTCAGACGCCGTCGCGTGGTGCCTGCTTAGCGCGGGTTAAACGGGAAGCCGGTGTAAATCCGGCACTTTCCCCGAAACAGTAACGGTTGACGTGATTCAAGGCGGTCCAGCTGTACTGGGCCGGCCACTGGGGTGCAGGTGTGCCCTGGGAAGGTATTGAATCATTGCCCCTGCAAGGGGGCAGCAGCCGAAGTCTGGATACCGGCCAGTGACGTGAATGCTTTTTGTCGCCTCGGGGATTGGGGGGGCAAGAAAGGTTGATCATGTCTTTTCGGTATCTGCCGGCGTTCAGTGCACTTGCGCTTGGGGCCTCGGCAGCCTTCGCCCAAACAAGCGCCAAGGCACCCGATGCTCCGCAAGCGGTTATCCAGACGCCCCTAAATTCACTAAACCCGGTTGTTGTGAGTGCCGCGCGGTTCGAGCAACCCTTAAGTGATGTGATTCCTTCGGTGAGCGTCATTTCTCGGCAGGAAATAGAGCGTTCACAGGCGCTTGATCTCGCAAGCTTTCTCTCCGGAGAGCCGGGCTTCGAGATTTCAAGAAATGGTGGACCCGGCGCTACAACAAGCCTATTTCTCAGGGGCATGTCGAGCGTTAATTCTGCAGTGTTTATCGATGGTGTGAGGGCACAGACCGATCGAATCGGATTTTTTAACTTTGCTGATATTCCTCTTAGCATAATTGATCGAATTGAGATCGTTCGGGGCAATGTTGGTTCCCTGTTTGGGGAGGCAGCAATCGGTGGTGTTATCAATATCTTTACCAGGCAGAACTCCGGCCCGCCGAAGAGTACGTTTTCAATCACTGCAGGCGCCCGGAATACTCGTGGACTCTCCGCGAACTACGGGGGCGACTCAGCCGGCTATCGATTTAATGTTGGCGTTTCGGCCCTCGATACCGATGGCTTTTCGGCGAGAGTTGGATCTGGATTTAACCCGGACAACGACGGCTATTCGAATCGAAGCGTGAACGCTCGCATCTCTAGAGATCTGACCCAAAGTACGCAAGTCGGTATGTTTATGACTGCCATGGCGGGCCAGTCAAGTTTCGATGAATCAAGTGCGCCCACGGATACACACTTATTGAAACGAGATAATGAAAACGTTGGTATCTATGCGGAAATGAAAACATCGGGTCTTGGAAGAACTCGGATTGAAATCTATCACTCAAGACTTGCGCTGCGCGAATTTCGAAATGGCGCTCAGCGGAGTTTGTTGGACGGTGGGCTGAGCAAGGGTGATCAGACCACCATGCGCTTTGAAACCCGTATGTCACCGTTGAAAAGTACGGTTTTAACCGGTGGCGCTGAGATTTCTCAGGCCGAGTTTCTTGGCCGGCGCTACACAACCACGTATATTGAGTCGAACAGTTCGCGGGAGACTAAGGCAATTTATGCGGGCCTGGCGGCTACCCGTGGGATTACTTCATTTCAGCTTAATCTCCGAAACGATCATATTTCTGCCGAAGAGCGCGGGGCCCGCTCCGTTCGAGAGGGAGTTACCAGTTGGCTGACAGGCGTTGGCTTTCAACTCTCCGAAAACCTTCGCGCGACGGCCTCCCGGTCGACTGCATTTCGGGCACCAGCGCCGGATGAATTTGTATCTTCCATTGGATTGCGCCCGGAGAAACATCAAAGTAATGAGCTGGGCCTGACTTACCAGAGCTCAAATATCTCTGCACGGATCATAAACTTTTCGACATCGTCGCGTGACGCGATTGTGTATCGCTCCGACACCTTCAACTACGAGAACATCAATATTGAGAATCAAGGATGGGAGTCCTCTGTGCGCGCCGTTTTTGGAAAAATTGAAGCAAAGGCAAGCTACACGGTACAAGATCCAAGAAATGTTACCGTTTCAAATACTCGCCTTGCGCGACGCGCAAATGACTATGGGTCGTTACAGCTATCGGTAGTGGAAGGCAGACTGTCGTATGGCGGACGCTTTTTCACTGCCGGATCTCGAAAAGACTCTGATTTCAATACAGTGATCCTAGCGCCGTACGCGACACTCGATCTTTACGCACGATATCAGCTGACCCCCGAGTTTGGCCTCGGCGCCCGGGTTGAGAATGTTGGTAATGCGAGCTACCAACTCGCAAACACCTACGCAACCCCGTCGAGGGGCGTCTTTTTCACTGCGCAGGTTCGACCGAAGAGCTGGTAGGTCAGCGCCATCGGCTAGTGCAAGTGTTGGCTGGGCTGCTCGGCCACCTCAGGCAGCTCGGCATGCACCATTTCACCATCCTCGTTGGGATAGAGCGGAGCGCCGCAATCATCACAGTATTCCATGGGCAGGCGCTGCCGGAGCATGAGGATTCGCTGCAGCCCGGTATCGCGCAGTGTGGTCTCGATCTCTTCTGCGACATCACTCATTTCATCCTCTGCACCAAGAAGCGGCCAGACCACCCCGTGGATGACTTCTTCCTCCTCGGCAACCGCAAATCCGATGCGATATTCCTCGAGCTGTCGGTTATAGCAGCCACCAATCACCGCAACGAGTGCGTTAGGTGTTACCCCCAGCGTGGTCGCCAAGAACGCCACCGAGGCGCGAATTGAAAATGGTCGGGCGGATCGATCGGCATCTCGACAGGCCACGTAATAGGCCCTTGGTAGCATGCTTTCAAACGCGCAAGCTGGCAGCAGTGGGGCTAGGGCCTCTTGGCTTACTTGCACCCAGCGCTCTGCCACTTGCTCTCGGCTGGCATCACCCGATTGCCAGCGAAATATCGCCTCGCCGCGGGGCGCAGAGACGACGCCAATGATGTAGCGCTGATCGGCGA
The DNA here is from genome assembly GCA_018969705.1 of Betaproteobacteria bacterium. Lineage (GTDB taxonomy): Bacteria > Pseudomonadota > Gammaproteobacteria > Burkholderiales > Burkholderiaceae_A > Lacustribacter. Next base: position 30,174 of record JAGWXV010000005.1, on the reverse strand, counting down.
GAAACTGTGCCGTTTCTTTGAGCGATGCAGGGTCGACCTTAAATAAACCTTCGCTCAGGGTCTGGGTCAGGGTCTGTCGAAGCTCTGCGGTATCGCAAAAGGTTTCCGGCAACTGATCCGGGGAGAACAAATAATTGGCCAGGGTGACATCAGCGGCAGCAGTAAACACCGATTCCATCAGGGCTTGGCGCGTTGATTTCACGATCGCAGCCGGAATCGGCCGTGTCGGCAGCGGCATGCGTGACCAGGCCAACACGGGAGCTGCGAACAGCAGTACATCGCGGTCGCCATCCGAGGTGGCCGCCAGTGCATGCTCGACACGGCCTTCGATAGCATCAGCAAGCTCTTCGTAGGCCCGGGACTCGCGGTCAGCAAGCCGATCCAGTGCGGCATTCAGCGATCCCTCGTCACCGTTTTTCAGTAGCGATTCAATCTCGCGTTCAAGCCGCGACTCCCAGAAGTGGTCCTCTGCACGGCTGCCCGATTGTGCGAGCCCCTCGGCGAATTCAATCAATGCATCGGCCTCACGAGAGGCGCGGCCACGGCGGGAGGAGGGGGATTTTTTCATTGGCGGCTTCGAAAGATAGGGCGGTAGCCGAAGTTTACTCGAGCGATCCGGTCAATTCGCGGGCCTAAACCATGTGAAAGGACCCCGCGCTAAGCGGTTAGCGGGATAATGGTCGCCAAAGGAGGAGTCGTGATGGCCACCGCGTCCCCGATACTGAAAATTGAAAAACTGGACCACTTCACTGCGGCTCTGGGCGAACTGCTCGATGAGACTGCCGAAAAGGGGTCCCCAGAGTTTCTTAATCAGGTGGGTAGCCTCCTTGCGGAACTGATTCGCGAAGACGACTGGCTGCCGTCTTCTTCCGCTGTTCCCCATCCACAGTATTACCAGCAGTACTGTCTACACCGCGATCCGCAGAGCCGGTTCTCAGTGGTGAGTTTTGTCTGGGGCCCGGGTCAGGCAACACCGGTGCACGATCACACCATCTGGGGCGTGATCGGCATGCTGCGTGGTCAAGAGCACTCGCAGCGCTATGTGATAGGCAGCGACGGGGTTCCTGCGCCAGAGGGCGCCCTTGAGGTGCTCTCCCCGGGCGACATCAGCATTGTCTCGGCCCATCACGGTGACATTCATAAGGTCATTAATGCCCATCATGATCAGGTGTCGATCAGTATCCATGTTTACGGCGGAGATATCGGCACCACAAAGCGCCATGTTTTTCCGCTAGAGGGTGGGCCCGCCAAGGATTTCATCTCGGGCTATTCAACGCCGGTGCCGCAATAAAAAACGCCCGGGGAATGCGTAGCCCCCAGACGTTTTAGTTTCGGCGCGTATTGTTAACGCTAGGCGGCCATCAACTCCCGCAACACATAGGGCAGGATGCCGCCGTGGCGGAAATAATCTACTTCAATTGGCGTATCGATTCTGCACAAGACAGTGACATTTTGTTTAGTACCATCTTTTCGGGTGATGACAACGGTGAGGTCCTGTTGGGGTTGCAGGCCATCGGGAATCGCGATATCAAATGATTCTGTGCCATCTAAACCCAAATGCTCTGCGCTGTCGGCGCCTTTAAACTGCAACGGCAATACACCCATACCTACGAGATTGGAGCGGTGAATCCGCTCGTAGCTGCGCGCGATGACTGCCTTCACACCCAGCAGTTGCGTGCCCTTGGCTGCCCAGTCTCGGGAGGATCCGGTGCCGTATTCTTCGCCGCCGATAACGATCGTCGCCACACCTGACTGCTGATATTTCATCGCGGCATCGTAGATGAACATCTTCTCACCGCTTGGCTGATAGAGGGTGAGCCCGCCTTCCTCGCGACTGCCGTCGGCCTTGGGTGGAAGCATCAGGTTTTTGATGCGCACGTTGGCAAAGGTGCCCCGCATCATCACATCATGATTGCCCCGGCGTGATCCATAGGAATTAAAGTCGGCCTTGGTCACGCCATTTTCAATCAGGTATTTACCGCCAGGCGAGGCTTCCTTGATGGATCCCGCTGGGGAAATGTGGTCGGTTGTGACCGAGTCGCCCAGGATCATCAGAGCCCGGGCGTTGTGAATCGAGCCCGTCGCCTTTGGTGACATTGAAAAGCCGTCAAAAAACGGCGGCCGGGCGATGTAGGTGGATTTTGGCCAATCATAGACCTGGCCGGTCGTGCCCTTGATGTTGTTCCACAGATGGTGGTCCTTTGTAAGGTCGCCATACAAGCGTTGGAAGGTCTGCGCATCCATCGCGACTCCCATCACTGCGGCAATCTCTTGGCTTGAGGGCCAGATGTCCTTGAGGTAAACGGGGCCGGAACTGCCTTGTCCGAGCGGTTCTTGAGTGAGGTCCTTGAGAACGGTGCCAGCAATCGCATAGGCGACCACCAAAGGAGGGCTGGCGAGAAAGTTCGCCCGCAGATTGGGATGAATTCGAGCCTCAAAGTTGCGGTTTCCAGAAAGCACTGCCGCACAGACCAGATCTTCTTTCACAATTGCATCGTTGAATTCTTGACGCAGGTCCCCGGCATTGCCAATGCACGTGGTGCAGCCATAGGCGGCAACCGAAAAGCCCAACTTCTCTAGATAAGGCAGCAGTCCCGCCTTGGTCAGGTATTCAGTAACCACGCGACTCCCCGGTGCAAGTGAGGTCTTGATGTGCGACTTCACCGTGAGGCCCTTTTCGACTGCTTTTTTCGCAAGCAGGCCCGCCGCGAGCAAGACCCCAGGGTTTGACGTGTTGGTGCACGATGTAATGGCTGCAATAAGTACATCGCCGTTACCGATTTCTGCGTCACCGGCTTTAATGCGTTTTGTTAGTGCTGCTGCAGGCTGCGCGAAGCCGTTTTCCGCAACTGGCTTGGAGAACAATTCCCCAAATGTCTCTTTCAGGCTCGTTAACTCAATACGATCCTGAGGCCGTTTGGGGCCGGCCAGCGAGGGCTTGATGCTTGAGAGATCCAGTGAGACCGATTTCGTGTAGTCGATCTGGCCAGCTTTCGGAATGCCAAAGAGCTCCTGGGCTTTAAAGTAGGCCTCAAAAGCATCCACCTCATCCGGTGTGCGGCCTGTGGCCCGCATAAAGTCGACGGTCACCGAGTCGACCGGGAAAAAGCCCATGGTCGCTCCGTATTCCGGCGCCATGTTGGCGATCGTGGCCCGGTCGGGTAGAGACAGCGATGCCGTACCTTCACCGAAAAATTCCACGAACTTGCCGACAACTTTTTCCTTGCGAAGCATTTCAGTGATGGTCAATACGAGATCGGTTGCCGTGCAGCCCTCTGGCAGCTTGCCTGTCAGATTGACACCCACCACATCCGGCGTGAGGAAGTAAACGGGTTGACCGAGCATGCCGGCTTCGGCTTCAATGCCGCCAACGCCCCAGCCCACTACGCCAATGCCATTGATCATGGTGGTGTGGCTATCGGTCCCGACCAGGGTATCGGGGTAATAAACACCTTCTTTGGCATGTACGCCGCGGGCAAGGTACTCAAGGTTGACCTGATGCACGATGCCAATACCGGGTGGCACCACCTTAAAGGTATCGAAGGCCTGCATGCCCCACTTCATAAATTGATAGCGTTCTTCATTGCGCTGAAATTCAAGCTTCATGTTCAGATCGAGCGCATCTTTTTTGCCGTAGTGATCAATCATCACCGAGTGGTCGACCACCAGATCAACGGGCACCAGGGGCTCAATCAGTTTCGGATTTTTTCCCATGTCATGGGCGACATTGCGCATTGCTGCCAGATCCGCAAGAAGCGGCACACCCGTGAAATCCTGCAAAACAACGCGGGCCACCACAAAAGGAATTTCATCAACACGCTGTGCGCTCGGCCCCCAATTGGCAAGCTGTTTCACATGAGACTCGGTGACTTTTTTTCCATCGCAGTTGCGCAGCACTGCCTCTAGCACGATACGAATTGAAACCGGGAGTCGAGAGATTTTCGCAACACCCGCCTGCTCGAGGGCGGGCAGGCTATAAAACTTGCCAGACTTGCCTGCGGCAGTTTTGAATTCGCGAAGACTGTTGTGAAGATTGTGTGGCATAGCGGGCTCCCTGAAGTCGCTTTGTTGTTTTTAACTGCGCAGAACAGCGCCGTGTCACGCAGACACTCTATTTTAGAAAAAAGCCTGGCGTGCTGCCTGCGGAATATCCCCGCCCGCCGATTGGGCGCGCCTGAGTAAGTCCCAGAAATATCGATAACTTGCCCGATCATGCAGCAGGCCACGATCGGCGATCGGCCCCCAGTCTGCCGCCTGGGCTGCTAGCAGAATTCGGCTCGCATCCTCGATCTCGTCATGGCTTGGGCCAAAAGCGGCAAGAATCTGTCGGACTTGGTTGGGGTGAATACTCCACATGCGTAAAAAACCGAATTCATGCCGGGCCCTTCGGGCATCAGCGCCTGCCTGCGTGGCGGACTGAAAATCTGTGGTCGGGTTATGGGTCGGAATTTTTCCGCTGGCATGGCAGGCGGCGCTGATTTCCAGCTTGGCCCGACGCATTAAGGGGTGATCAAATTGGCCTGGACTCTTCATTGCCGAGACAGGAATTGCACCACGGTGGCTGCTGGTGAAATCCATCTGTCCAAATGAGATAAAACGGACCCGTGGGTGGGCAGCAATCTCAGCAAGCTCAAAGATCACGCCTTCATCTTCAACCAGAATCTGAAGCGCGATCTCGGCGCCAAAGTCTGTTTTCCTTGCGGCCGAGTCCAACACGGCAAGCGCCTGCTGAAGTTGGGACATCCCGGTGAGCTTTGGGATGGTGATGTAGGAGAGCTGTGCGGGCTTTGCCGCCAGCAAGAGCCCAACATCTGAATCAAATGCGGGGTGATCCACCGGGTGGACCCGGCAGCCAGCATGATGGCCTGGGGGCCGTGGCTCGGCGAGGATTCCCGACAATAATCGGGCGGTGGACTCTTCTTGGCCCGAGGCCGCCCCATCTTCGAGGTCCGCAGTGACATCAAAGGCGCCCGCCAATTCCTGCTGCAGGGCGAACGCCTTGCGGAGCTTTTTTTCATCGCCGGCGTAGTGCTCGCAGCACGATGGCGCCCCAGTGCCCTGTCCGGAGCCCTGAAACAGGACGTCATCCGGATGCAGGGCAGGCATTGTCGATTTAGCCTAGAAGGTGCTTTACGCCATCACGCTCTTCAAGCAACTCGTTGAGCGTGTGAGTCATCCGTTCGCGGGAAAACCCATCGATTTTCAGCCCCTGAACAATCTGGTAATCGCCGCCCGAGCAGATCACAGGGTAGCCATAGATGATCTCTTGCGGAATATCGTAAGAGCCATCGGAGGCAATGCCCATCGTGACCCACTTGCCCTGAGTGCCGAGCACCCAGTCACGCATATGGTCGATGGCCGCATTGGCCGCCGAGGCGGCGGAGGACAGGCCGCGGGCATCAATGATCGCCGCGCCGCGTTTGCCGACCGTCGGAAGAAAGACATCTTTATTCCAGATCTCGTCGTTAATCATGGATTTCACGCTCTGGCCCGCGATCGTTGCAAACCGGTAATCGGGGTACATGGTGGGGCTGTGATTGCCCCAGACAATCAGCTTTTCAATCGCGCCCACCGGCTTACCGGTCTTGGCGGCGATTTGGGATAAGGCACGGTTGTGGTCCAGTCGAAGCATGGCCGTGAAGTTCTTTTTCGGCAGATCCGGGGCCGACTTCATCGCGATATAAGCATTGGTGTTGGCAGGATTGCCCACGACAAGCACCCGAACGGTGCGTTTGGCGACCGAATTCAGTGCCTTGCCTTGGGCGGTAAAGATTTGCGCGTTGGCTGACAGCAGATCCTTGCGTTCCATTCCCGGGCCCCGCGGCCGGGCGCCCACCAAAAGCGCGATGTCGATATCTTTGAACGCAGTCATGGGGTCGCTGTGCGCTGTCATCCCAGCCAGTAGCGGGAAGGCGCAGTCATCGATTTCCATCATTACGCCTTTAAGGGCTTTCTGAGCTTTTTCGTCGGGAATTTCCAGCAGCTGCAAAATGACCGGCTGGTCTTTGCCCAGCAGGTCTCCGTTGGCGATACGAAATAGAAGGCTGTAGCCGATCTGGCCGGCAGCGCCGGTCACAGCGATTCGCATGGGGGATTTGGTCTGGCTCAAGGTCGCTCCTTGGGAAAGAGTCATGTTTTAAGGGCAATAAAACAGGCAGAGTTTAGGGTTCACCCTAGGCGGTGTCAAAAAGGGCTCTTATAATCTCGCGGAGCACAATAAGAAAAAATGGTTAGTCCTTCAGGGGGATCCATGAGCGAACTTTCGAAAAAGTCGCGCCCGCAGTTTCGTAATATTCACATCACGCAGATTCTTCAGTATCGGCTTCCCGCCGCAGGAGTTGTATCGATCCTGCACCGGGTCAGCGGCGCTGCAATGTTCCTCGCCTTGCCGCTGGTGCTATTGCTCTTTGATTGGAGCATCACTTCTGAACTCAGCCATGCGCAGCTGATGGAGGTGCTCGATTCATTTATGGTGAAGCTCATTCTCTGCGGTCTGGCCTGGGCATTTTTGCACCATTTGTTTGCAGGCATACGCCACCTTTTTAGCGATCTGCATATCGGACTTGCCAAAGAGCAGTCCGCCTCCTGGGGCAGGGCAGTGCTCATTGCAACGCTGGGCTGCTCTGTGTTGGCCTGGCTAAAAATCTTTGGAGCCTTTTAAGCCATGAGCGTGACAACGAATTCTTCGAACAATATCGGGCCAAAACGGCTTGTGGTCGGCGCCCATTACGGCTTGCGGGATTGGCTGGCCCAGCGGGTAACTGCCGCCGTGATCGGCTCGTATGCGGTTGTGCTGTTTGTGATGGCGATGCTCGCTGCAGAGCCAGGCTACGGCGGCTGGGCCGGGCTTTTCGCTTCCACAGGCATGAAGGTGTTTACGCTCTTGGCGTTGCTCGCGTTGATCTATCACGCTTGGGTGGGCATCCGTGACATCTGGATGGACTATGTCAAGCCAGTCGGCATCCGTCTTGGTCTGCAGATCTTCACCATCCTGTGGCTGGTGGGCTGTGGCGTGTGGGCGATCGAAATTCTCTGGAGGGTGTGATCGTGGCTGAAGTGATGTCAAATCAGACAAAGAATCTGCCCCGGCGCAGATTTGACGCTGTGATCGTTGGCGCAGGCGGTGCTGGAATGCGCTGCTCGCTGCAACTCGCTGAGGCGGGGCTGAATGTGGCCGTGCTCTCAAAAGTATTTCCCACGCGCTCACACACGGTTGCAGCCCAAGGCGGCATCGGCGCTTCGCTCGGCAACATGAGCGACGACAGCTGGTACTGGCACATGTTCGATACGGTCAAGGGCTCCGATTACCTCGGCGATCAAGACGCCATTGAGTTCATGTGCCGTGAGGCACCCAAGGTCGTCTATGAGCTTGAGCACTTTGGCATGCCCTTTGATCGCAATCCGGATGGCACGATTTATCAGCGGCCTTTTGGCGGCCACACCGCAAACTTCGGTGAAAAGCCAGTCCAGCGCTCATGCTGCGCGGCAGACCGCACGGGCCATGCTTTACTGCACACCCTTTATCAGCGCAATGTCCGCGCGCGGACCCAGTTTTTCGTGGAATGGATGGCGCTTGACATCATTCGGGATGCCGATGGCGACTGCGTTGGAGTCGTGGCGCTTGAAATGGAGACCGGCGAGGTCATGATCCTTGAGGCCAAGGTCACCGTGTTTGCAACGGGTGGCGCAGGCCGCATCTGGGCGGCCTCCACAAATGCCTTCATCAATACCGGGGACGGCATGGGCATGGCAGCGCGCGCAGACATTCCGCTGGAAGACATGGAGTTTTGGCAGTTCCATCCCACCGGCGTTGCAGGTGCGGGCGTGCTGATTACCGAGGGCGTCCGGGGAGAAGGCGGCATCCTGCTGAACTGCAACGGCGAGCGGTTTATGGAGCGTTATGCACCCACCCTGAAAGACCTCGCACCGCGCGACTTTGTCTCGCGATCAATGGATCAGGAAATCAAAGAGGGCCGGGGCTGCGGACCCAAAAAAGATCATGTGCTCTTAAAGCTTGACCACCTGGGCGCTGAGAAGATCATGAAAAAGCTGCCCTCGATTCGTGAGATCGCCATCAAGTTTGCCAACGTTGATCCGATCAAAGAGCCGATTCCGGTGGTGCCCACGATTCACTATCAAATGGGCGGCATTCCGACCAATATTTATGGCCAGGTGGTGGCACCCAAAGGCGGCAACCCGAACGCGATTATTAGTGGCCTGTACGCCATCGGAGAGTGCGCCTGTGTGTCGGTACACGGCGCGAATCGCCTGGGCACGAATTCGCTCCTGGACTTAGTGGTGTTTGGCCGCGCAGCAGGAAATCACATCGTTGGTGCGAACTTGAAAGACAAGCTTCATAAAGACCTGCCGGCAACCGGCGCCGACTTGCCGCTCTCACGGCTTGCCCGGCTTGAGGCCTCGACCTCTGGCGAACGGGTCCAGGATGTGGCGCAGAGTATTCGCGACACCATGCAGCACTATTGCGGTGTCTTTCGCACCGAGGAGCTGCTTTCTGAAGGCAAGGCGAAGATTCTCGAAATCGCCGAGAAGGCGAAACGGGTCCATGTGGCGGACAAGTCAAAGGTGTTTAACACCGCCCGCATTGAGGCCTTGGAGCTCGATAACCTGATGGAGACCGCGAAGGCCACGATCATATCTGCAGAGGCCCGCAAGGAAAGCCGCGGGGCCCATGCCCATCGTGATTTTCCGGAGCGTGATGATGCCAACTGGATGCGCCACTCGCTCTGGTATTCCGATGGCAACCGGCTGGATTACAAGCCCGTGAATTTAAAACCGTTGACTGTTGAAACCTTTGTGCCCAAGAAAAGGACCTTCTGATCATGACCGCCCGAAGCGTTCGGTTTTCAATTTATCGCTACGATCCTGATAAAGACGCGAAGCCCTATATGCAGGATCTAACGGTGGAGCTAAAAGACACCGACAAGATGCTGCTCGATGCGTTGATGCGAATCAAAAGCGATCAGGACGATTCCTTGTCGTTTCGCCGCTCCTGCCGCGAGGGCGTCTGCGGGTCGGATGCGATGAATATCAATGGCAAAAATGGGCTTGCCTGCATTACCAACCTGCGTGAACTAAAAGAACCGATTGTGCTGCGTCCACTTCCTGGGCTGCCGGTGGTGCGGGATCTGATTGTCGATATGACGCAGTTCTTCAAGCAGTACCACTCCGTGAAACCGTTTTTGATCAATGACACACCGCCCCCTGAGAAGGAGCGGCTTCAGTCGCCCGAGGAGCGCGAAGAGCTTGATGGTCTTTATGAGTGCATCCTGTGCGCCTGCTGCTCGACGAGCTGCCCATCATTTTGGTGGAACCCTGATAAGTTTGTTGGCCCTGCGGGCCTTCTGCAGGCCTATCGGTTCATTGCAGACAGTCGGGATCAGGCCACCAGCGAACGGCTCGATAATCTCGAAGATCCTTACCGGCTCTTTCGCTGTCACACCATCATGAACTGCGTGGATGTCTGCCCCAAGGGGCTTAATCCGACCAAAGCCATCGGCAAGATTAAAGAGCTGATGGTCCGCCGAACAGTCTGACCTTAAAAAGTACAGCGACTTGGCCATGATGCAGCCCGATCCGTTTGCCTTGGCCAGCCCGACCGCAGATGCCCAGCGTGGGCTTGCTCCAGAGGGGTGGGCCCGACGTCTGCGTTGGCGATCACGCCGTGGATTGCTTGAAAACGACCTTCTGCTCGAACATTTTTTTCAGCAGTGGCAAGGCCAGATTACTCTGGCGGACCACGATGGCCTGGCCCGTTTGCTGGATTTAAGTGATAACGACCTGCTGGATTTGTTGGTAGGACGTGAAGAGCCCCAGGGTGATCTCGATTGCCCTGAGGTGAAGTCGGTACTAGAGAAAATTAGAGCCCGTGATGCGTCGGGCCGTTGATTTTGTCGTCGATACTGCGCGGGGAAAGGAACCACGATGACCACTGAACACAAAGCTACCCTCTCATTTACCGATGGCACGCCAACGGTTGAGTTCCCGATTCTGAAGGGCTCGGTTGGGCCGGATGTCATCGATATTCGTAAGCTCTACGGAACCACCGGCAAGTTCACTTACGACTCAGGATTTCTTTCAACGGCCTCCTGCCAGTCGACGATTACCTTTATCGACGGGGATAAGGGAGAGCTGCTGTACCGCGGCTATCCGATTCAAGAGCTTGCGGTCCACTGCGATTTCCTTGAAGTCTGCTACTTGTTGTATTACGGCGAGCTGCCGAACGCCACACAGAAGGCGGAATTTCAGAATTTAGTAATGCATCACACCATGGTCCACGAACAGATGCAGTTCTTTCTGCGTGGATTTCGGCGTGATGCCCATCCGATGGCCATTCTGACTGGCATGATCGGCGCGCTCTCAGCGTTTTATCCCGATAGCATGGACATCAATTCGGCCGAACAGCAGGATATTTCCGCAATTCGGCTTATTGCCAAGATGCCGACCCTGGTCGCCTTGTCGTACAAATACAGCATTGGTCAGCCGTTTATCTACCCGCAAAACGATCTGTCATACACGGGTAACTTTATGCGCATGATGTTTGCGACCCCGTGTGAGCCCTATAAGCTCAACGATGTATTGGTCCGCGCGATGGATCGGATTTTTATTCTGCATGCCGATCATGAACAAAACGCCTCCACATCAACCGTTCGGCTGTGTGGCTCCTCTGGCACCAGCCCCTTTGCCGCAATCGCTTCCGGCGTTGCCTGCCTCTGGGGCCCGGCCCACGGGGGTGCCAATGAGGCCTGCCTGACGATGCTTGAAGAGCTCAATGCCAATGGTGGTGTAGCCAAGGTCGGCGAGTTCATGGAGAAGGTCAAGGATAAAAATTCAGGCGTGCGCCTGATGGGCTTTGGCCATCGGGTCTATAAAAACTTTGATCCCAGGGCCCGACTGATGCAGGAGACCTGCCGCGAGGTGCTCGCGGAACTCGGCCTTGAGAACGATCCTATTTTCAAGCTCGCCATGGCGCTGGAGAAGATCGCCCTGGAGGACGACTACTTTGTTCAGCGTAAGCTCTATCCCAACGTCGATTTTTACTCCGGGATCGTACAGCGGGCCCTGGGCATCCCCACGGACGCGTTCACCTGCATATTCGCGCTCGCGCGCACCATTGGCTGGATCAGTCAGTGGAAAGAGATGATTACGGATCCGGAATACAAGATTGGCCGTCCGCGACAGTTGTTTGTCGGCCCAACACCAAGATCAGCAAAACCAGTCGCACAGCGGTAAAAAGGACAAAGGGGTGTTAGACCCCTTTTTTATTTGGAGGAGCAGGGGTAAACTTCGAACCGTCTAATCGGCCAGAGGCCAGTCAGACAAAGCGATTCGTAAGGCGGTATGGCCGCCAAAGCGAAAGGTTAGTCCTGCATCGTGACCGGCCATGGGCCGAGAAGGGTGAAGCATCATGATGAAGAGTTATCAACTCAATTCGTATTTGTTTGGCGCCAACGCGCCTTATGTCGAGGAACTCTACGAGTCCTACCTCGATAATCCTGGCTCAGTGCCTGATAAGTGGCGGGCCTATTTCGATCAGCTTCAGATTCTTCCGGCGGCCGATGGCTCCGAGACCACTTCTGATGTCGCCCATGCCCCGATTGTTGAGTCGTTTGCGCAGCGGGCCAAAGCCAATGCCTTTTTGCCCCGAGTCGCTGAGCGTGACCTCTCGATTGCCCGTAAGCAGGTCCACGTCCAGTCGATCATTGCGGCCTATCGATTTCTCGGCGCCCGCTGGGCCGACCTTGATCCATTAAAACGCCAAGAGCGGCCCGCTATTCCCGAGCTCGAGCCCGGCTTTTACGACCTCACGGAATCCGATCTCGACACAACGTTTCGGGCTGATAACCTGTATTTCGGCCAAGAGCAGATGACCCTGCGTGAAATCATCAAGGGGCTGAGGGATACCTACTGCGGCACGCTGGGCGCAGAGTACATGTACATCTCGGATCCAGCGGAAAAGCGCTGGTTCCAGCAGCGCCTAGAATCTAGCCGTTCGGCGCCGCAATTTAGCACCGAAAAGAAAAAACGCATCCTGGCAAAAGTCACGGCAGCCGAGGGCCTTGAGCGCTATCTACACACCAAGTACGTGGGTCAGAAGCGTTTCTCACTGGAGGGCGGAGAGTCGTTCATCGCTTCGATGGATGAAATTATCCAGCGCTGCGGCGAGTTAGGCGCCCAGGAGATCATTATCGGCATGGCCCACCGTGGCCGGCTCAATGTGCTGGTGAATACGCTAGGCAAGATCCCGAAGGATCTGTTTTCCGAATTCGAAGGCCAGCATGCTGATGACCTGCCAGCCGGCGATGTGAAATATCACCAGGGCTTCTCAAGCGATATCTCAACACCGGGCGGCCCGGTGCATTTGTCTCTTGCCTTTAATCCCTCGCACCTCGAAATCGTGAATCCTGTTGTAGAGGGCTCGGTGCGGGCCCGGCAGGATCGTCGCGGTGATGACAAGGGCAATCAAGTCGTGCCTATTCTTGTGCATGGGGATGCCGCTTTTGCCGGCCAGGGGGTTGTCATGGAGACTCTGAATATGGCCATGACCCGCGGCTATGGCACCGGCGGAACCATTCACTTGGTAATCAATAATCAGATCGGATTCACTACTTCAGATCCGCGCGATTCCCGTTCCACGAGTTATTGCTCCGATGTGGTGAAGATGATCGAAGCGCCAGTGTTGCACGTCAATGGTGATGACCCCGAGGCGGTCGTCTTTGCCACGCAGATCGCAGTGGATTATCGGATGCAGTTTAATAAAGACATCGTGGTGGATATTGTCTGCTTCAGAAAGCTGGGCCATAACGAGCAAGATACGCCGTCGTTGACGCAGCCACTGATGTACAAAAAGATCGCCCAGCATCCCGGTACCCGCAAGCTGTATGCAGATCGGCTCGAAACAATCGGCGTGATCCGCATTGGCGAAGGCGATGAGATGGTCAAAGGCTACCGGGCCGATATGGATGCCGGCACCAACCAGTCTTCTCCAGTGATTTCAAATTACAAAGGAAAGTTTGCAGTCGATTGGTCGGCGTTTCTGAATAAGAAGTGGACCGATGATGCCGACACGTCGGTTCCGGCAGCTGAGCTATCCCGGTTGGCCGAGCGCATCACCACCATTCCCCCCGACTTTAAAGTCCACCCTCTAGTCGAAAAAGTCCTGACCGATCGCCGTGCCATGGGCAAGGGCGAAATGAATCTGGACTGGGGCATGGGCGAGCATCTTGCATATGCATCACTGCTTGCAAGCGGCTATGCTGTCCGCATCACTGGCCAGGATGCCGGCCGCGGCACCTTTACCCATCGACATTCTGTCTTGCATGATCAGAACCGCGAAAAATGGGACGCCGGCACCTATATTCCGCTGCAAAACGTTGCTTCCGGGCAGGGGCCTTTTCTGGTCATCGACTCCGTACTCTCCGAAGAGGCGGTGTTGGGATTTGAGTATGGTTATTCAACAGCAGAGCCGAATGCGCTGGTGATCTGGGAGGCCCAATTCGGCGACTTTGTAAATGGCGCCCAGGTCGTCATCGATCAGTTCATTTCATCAGGCGAGGTGAAGTGGGGCCGCCAGTCTGGCCTGGTGATGTTGCTGCCTCATGGCTACGAGGGCCAGGGGCCCGAGCACTCCTCAGCCCGGCCTGAACGCTTTATGCAGCTGTGTGCAGATACCAATATGCAACTGGTGCAGCCCACGACCGCCGCACAAATTTTTCATGTGCTGCGCCGGCAGATGATTCGGCCCTTCAGAAAGCCGCTGGTCGTGCTCTCACCTAAGTCTTTGCTGCGCAACAAGGAAGCGACGTCGCCTCTCGAGCTTTTAACCAAGGGAAGCTTTCAGACGGTCATTGGAGAGACCGACAAAACCATCGAGGCCAAAAAAGTCTCTCGGGTCTTGGCCTGCTCAGGCAAGGTCTACTACGAGCTCGTTAATGCGCGCCGTGAACGTAAGGCCTCTGAGGTGGCCATCATTCGCGTTGAACAGCTCTATCCCTTCCCGCACAAAGCCTTCGCTTCAGAGCTGAAGAAGTTCCCCAATGCGGCCGAAGTGATCTGGGTTCAGGACGAGCCGCAAAACCAAGGCTACTGGTTCCAGATTCAGCACAATCTTTTAGAGAATATGTGGGCAGGACAGCGTCTGGCATACGCCGGCCGGCCAGCCTCGGCCTCTCCGGCGGTCGGTTATCTCGAAAAGCACAGTGCACAGCTCAAAGAGCTGCTCAATAACGCCTTTGGCCGTATCAAGGGCTTTACACACACAAAATAAAAATAAAGACATCAAAAAGGGAATGACATGGCAATCGTTGATGTAAAAGTTCCGCAGCTCTCGGAGTCTGTGGCCGAAGCAACGTTACTCCAATGGAAGAAAAAAGCCGGCGAGGCAGTGACCGCGGACGAAATCTTGATCGAGATTGAGACCGATAAGGTGGTGCTCGAAGTGCCAGCGCCAGCTTCTGGTGTACTGGTCGAGATTGTGAAATCCGACGGCGGCACCGTGGTCTCTGCGGAGGTCATCGCGCGGATTGATACCGAGGCGAAGTCCGCAGCGGTAGCTGCGCCTGCAAAATCTGCAGCATCGGCACCACCCCCGGCTGCCGCAGCACCGACGCCTGCTGCGCCGTCCTCAGTGGCTCGACCGGGCGCACCGATTGCGATGCCCTCAGCAGCAAAGCTCATGTCCGAGACTGGTGTCAGTCTTAGCCAGGGTACCGGCAAGGATGGCCGGATTACGAAGGCTGATGTCATGGCAGCACAGAAAACCGGCGCACCAGCAAAGCCGGCCTCAGCCGGTCAGCCCTCGGGACTGCCGGCGGTCGCGGTTTCAGCCGGCCTTCCACAGCCCACGATTGCCTTGGGCCCCGATGCCCAGCTCGAGGGCCGGCCCGAGCAGCGGGTACCCATGAGCCGACTGCGTGCTCGAATTGCAGAGCGGCTGCTGCAGTCGCAGGCCACCAATGCGATTCTTACCACCTTCAACGAGGTGAATATGGCCCCGCTGATGGCACTGCGTAAGCAATATGGTGAGCGCTTTGAAAAAGAGCATGGGGTTAAGCTCGGCTTTATGTCGTTCTTCGTGAAGGCCGCGGTGGCAGCGCTGAAAAAATATCCTGTGCTTAACGCCTCAGTGGATGGCAACGATATCGTGTACCACGGCTACTTTGATATCGGTATTGCGGTGGGCTCTCCCCGCGGGCTGGTTGTACCGATATTAAGAAATGTAGATCAGATGACCTTTGCTGATATTGAAAAGAAAATTTCTGAGTACGGGATCAAAGCCCGCGACGGAAAGATCTCTATCGAGGAGCTGACAGGCGGCACGTTCTCCATCTCCAACGGTGGCGTGTTCGGTTCTATGCTCTCCACGCCGATCATTAATCCGCCGCAGTCCGCGATTCTGGGCATCCATGCCACCAAGGATCGGGCGGTGGTTGAAAACGGGCAGGTTGTCGTGCGGCCGATGAATTATCTGGCGATGTCGTATGACCACCGCATCATTGATGGCCGTGAGGCGGTACTCGGACTGGTCACCATGAAAGAGGCCCTGGAAGATCCGGCCCGCCTGCTGCTTGAAGTCTAATCGGAGACCCGCATGACCCAATATGACGTTGTTGTAATCGGATCCGGTCCCGCAGGCTATATCGCAGCGGTGCGTAGCGCACAGCTTGGACTGAAGACCGCCTGCGTTGAAAAATGGCGCAACCCTGATGGCGAGTTGGCCTTGGGGGGCACCTGCTTGAATGTGGGCTGCATTCCCTCGAAGGCGCTTTTGTCCTCGAGCGAGGAGTACGAAAAAACCAGCCATCACCTCAGTACCCACGGCATTACGGTCAAGGGGGTCTCGATGGACATCCCCAAGATGCTCAAGCGCAAAGACGCGATCGTCTCGAAAATGAGCAAAGGTATCGAGTTTCTGTTTCGGAAAAATAAGATCACCTGGTTAAAGGGCCACGGGAAATTCGCCGGCCGAAACGATGTTGGAATCCTGGTTGCAGTCGAGGGTGATGAGCCCGCCACAGTCGTGGCCAAAAATGTCATTGTTGCGACTGGCTCCAATGCGCGGCATTTGCCGGGTCTGAAGGTCGATAACAAAATCGTCTGCGATAACGAGGGTGCCCTTGCGTTTGAGAGCGTCCCGCAGAAACTGGGCGTGATTGGTGCTGGCGTGATTGGCCTTGAGCTGGGCTCGGTCTGGCGACGGCTGGGGGCCGATGTCACTATTCTGGAGGCGCTGCCAACATTTCTGGGCGCTTGTGATGATGCGGTCTCAAAAGAGGCCTTTAAGCTCTTTACTGGCCAGGGCCTGCATATTCAATTTGGCGTAAAAATTGGCGAGATTAAGACTTCTGCGAAGGGTGCCAAGATCGCTTACACCGATAGCGACGGCAAAGCCCAGACACTCGATTGCGATCGGCTCATTGTGTCGATCGGGCGCGTGCCCAATACCCAGAATCTGCATCTTGATCAGGTTGGACTTGCCGTTGATGAGCGTGGATTTATCCCTGTGGATGACTATTGCCGCACCAGTCAGCCGGGCATCTATGCGGTCGGCGACGTAGTCCGCGGGCCGATGCTTGCCCATAAAGGTGAGGACGAAGGGGTGATGGTGGCTGAGCTTATTGCCGGTCAGCATCCGCACATCGACTATGACTGCATCCCCTGGGTCATTTACACCTCGCCCGAGATCGCCTGGGTGGGGCGCACCGAGCAGCAGCTTATTGCGGAGGGCAGAAAATATAAAAGCGGCCAGTTTCCTTTTGCTGCAAACGGCCGGGCCTTGGGTATGGACTCAACCGAGGGATTTGTCAAAGTACTGGCCGACGAGGAGACCGAGCAGATTTTGGGCGTGCACATCATTGGCATGGCAGCCTCTGACATGATTGCTGAGGCTGCAGTCGCAATGGAGTTCAAGGCTTCAGCGGAGGATATTGGCCGAATCTGCCACCCGCATCCCTCGCTCTCAGAGGCCATGCGTGAGGCGTCACTTGCGATTTATAAACGCGCTCTGAATATGTAACTGCCCGGGAGTAATGGATGCTGTCCCGGGTCTCTATTGTTCAGGCCTATCAGCAACAGCTGGCTGAGCAGGGCTTTACTGCAGATTCTGCGCAGCTGCGTGCTGCCGAGCGGCTTGAGCAGTGTGCCGACGAGTGGGCGGATTACAAAGCCAAGCGCGGTGGCACGCTAAAAAAAATGATCTCAAAGCCTGCGCTTCCCCGGGGGGTGTATCTCTGGGGGGGTGTCGGCCGCGGAAAAAGCATGCTCATGGATTGTTTCTTTCAGCATGTGCCACTTGAGCGAAAAGTCCGGCTTCATTTTCATGAGTTCATGCGGGCCACACACCGAGAGATGCATGAGTTGCGCGGCACTGAGAACCCGCTCGACGAAGTCGCCCAGCGGGTGGCGCGACGTTATCGGCTGATTTGTTTCGATGAGTTTCATGTGTCCGATATCGCAGACGCCATGATTCTTGAACGGCTACTGAGCGCTTTATTCGAAAGCCGGGTGGGCTTTATCATGACCTCGAACTATCACCCTGATGATCTTTATCCCGATGGTCTGCATCGGGATCGGGTACTGCCCGCAATCGCGCTTCTGAAAGAGAAGCTCGATATTGTTAAGGTGGATGGCGGCATTGACTATCGGCGCCTAGCCCGTGGCCAATTCAGGGCCTACATCACACCCATTAATGCCGAAACCGAGCATGAAATTGGGGTTATTTTTGATCGGCTTGCCAGCGGGCAGCGCCAAAGCCTTGCGGGTACTGCAGTTAGCACTGAGCCTACCTTGCAAATCGAAAACCGCGAGATCCGGGCGTTAAAACGCTGCGGCCGGGTGATCTGGTTTGATTTCGCAACCCTGTGTGGCGGCCCCCGATCACAAAATGATTATCTCGAGCTTACCCAGCAGTTTGATACGGTGTTGCTCTCGGGAGTGCCTGTGATGACTGCTGCAATGTCGTCCGAGGCACGGCGCTTCACCTGGCTGGTCGATGTGTTCTACGACCACAAGGTCAAGCTGATTATTTCTGCGCAGACGGAGGCCGAAAAACTCTATGTGCAAGGCGTTTTGGCTAACGAGTTCAGTCGAACGGTGAGTCGGCTGACCGAAATGCAATCGGAAGACTACCTGGCCTCTGCGCAGCGCGATGTGCAAAGCCGCTTCTAGATATCTCTTGCGTTAAGGCTTGGACTTATTTTCAGCAAGCTGCCCGCGAACGATAAATCCCCCGTTGCGCCAATCCGTTTTTCCGTAAAGCAGGGGACTGCCATCAAGGCCGCTGACCGTTCCGCCTGCCGCTTCCACAATCGCCTGTCCGGCGCAGGTGTCCCACTCCATTGTCGGGCCGCGGCGGATATAAATGTCCGCTGCCGCCTCAGCGATGCGGCCAAATTTCAAGGCCGAGCCCAGATGGTCATGGCGCATTCCTTGCTGATGAAGCTGTGATTGACCGCTGCGACGGCTAGAGATCTGAATTCCGCCCGTTGCGGGAATTGCGCGGCACCGAATCTCCTGCCAATTCCTTTCGGCGTGTAGCTTACGCTGGGCAGAAAGTGTTTGGCCGCCGCGATACATGGTGCCCCCAATGGGCGCGTACAGCATGCCAAAAAAGGCCTTGCGGTCAACCACGAGGCCGCAATTGATACTGAACTCTCCAGTGCGAGCGATAAATTCGCGCGTCCCATCCAGTGGATCGATCAGCCAGTAAGCCTCGGCTGATGCCAGACGACTGCTGAGCTGTGATTGACTGCGATGATGCTGGCTATCTTCCTCAGAAACAACTGGCCAGGATGGCGTGAGCACGGTGAGCGCAGCCACCAGCAGATTGTGGCTCGCGAGGTCCGCCTCTGTGACCGGAGTCTGGTCATGCTTGGTCCGAACGCGATGTTCTGGCTGATGATAAATCTCTGCAATGGCCCGCCCGGCCTGAACCAGGATTGGCTCCAAGCGTTCGGCAATCTCCAAAAGGTCGATGTGGGATGGCTGTTTTTGGTGGGGCAAGGGATAATCCAAGGCTATGCCGAAACCCTTGATTCTCCCACGGCGCCTGATACTGGCGAGCCTATTGGCGAGCCTTCCACTGTCGGGGCTGCCGGCCGATCCCGATGCTGATCTTCGGGAAAAACGGCCGCCCCATGAGCGCTTAATCGCACAGATTGAGTCTGAGCGGCTCGCGTTTCAACGGGACCTGGCCAGCCGAGAGGAGGCCTGCTTAAAGCGGTTTTTCTCCTCACGCTGCCTGGATGAAATCCGGGCTGAACATCTCAAGCGTATGCGGGAGTTTGATCTGCGGCGGGAGGCGGAGCTGCAGGCAATCCGGGATATTGATGCCGAACTCCGTTCACGCAATCGCAATCGGCGCGCTGAGAAAAAGACTGAGGGCGGCTCCTAATGAATTTTCTGCAGGATGTCCGCACGCTGCAACTCAGGCTGCTCGAACTCGAGGCTGAGCACCGCGAGCTCGACCATCTGATTGAGCAGCTTGCGCAAGAGGGAACCCGCGATGAGCTGCAGATTCGTCGATTAAAAAAACGGAAGCTTCAGCTTAAAGACCAAATCGCAGCGCTTCAGGCCCAGCTCTCGCCGGATGTCCCCGCTTAAGGACCTGTTTGCTGAGGCCGGTCCGATTTCTCGGTCAGGACCCGGCTATCGATTCAGATCCGGCCAGCTCACCCTAGCCGAATCAATTCTGCAGACACTTAGCCAGAAGCAGACCCTGCTTGCCGAGGCAGGCACCGGCGTAGGAAAAACTTTTGCGTATCTGGTGCCGCTGATGCTGACTGTCGGCAAGTCGATCGTCTCGACAGCAACACGGCACCTGCAAGATCAGCTCTACGAGCGGGATCTGCCGCGCATTAAATCGGCCCTTGGCGTATCGATCCAGACGGCAGTGCTCAAAGGCCGCGGGAACTATCTCTGCCTGTATCGTATGGAGCGCACAAAAGAGCAGGGCCGTTTTCAGCGGCCCGAGGATGCCCATTTTTTTTCTGAGATCGTATCCTTTTCGGGCCTGACTGCGACAGGTGATATTTCCGAATGCAGTGCCGTGCCAGAGCAGTCTCCCTTGTGGGCGATGGCGACCTCGACGCGGGAAAACTGCCTGGGACAGCAGTGCCCGAGATTGTCGGAGTGTTTTGTGATGGCAGCCCGGCAGCGTGCCGCTGAGGCAGATCTATTGATTGTGAATCATCATCTGCTATGCGCTGACATGGCATTGCGTGACGAGGGTTTCGGGGAAATCTTACCTTCGGTGGACCATGTGGTCATTGATGAGGCCCACGTGCTACCAGAGATTGCGACCGAGTTTTTTAGCCAATCGGTTTCCACGCAGGCCTTAAGCGGCCTAGCCCGTGACAGCCTGGCGATCGGCCTTGAGCATGCAAGAGATGCTGCCTCATGGCCCAGTCTCTGCGGTGAGCTTGAACGCAGCATTATGGAAATGCGGGCAATTCTGGCCGAGGACTCCCATCGCGATGGGCCATCGAAAGTGAATTTTCCTCAGGGCCGGATCAGCTGGGATCAGTTAAGCGCAAGTGACACCCAACGCTGGATTTCCGCGCTTGGTGCGGTCAGCAAGGCGCTATCGGCACTACGCGAAGTCCATTCCATGAATGCAGACCGTCACGCAGAGCTGGCGCGGCTTGCTGCCTTTTCCTTAGAGCTTCATCAGAGGCTAGAGGCGTTTCAGGACAATACATCCGATGAGATGGATGTCCGATGGATGGAGTTCTCGCGCCATGGCGTCACCTTACGGCGCACGCCTTTTGAGATTGCAGCGCGATTTCAGCAGGAGATGGCGCGGCAGCCCAAATCGTGGGTCATGCTGTCTGCCACGCTAGCGATTGCGGGCCGATTTGATCATTTTCAAAGGCGTCTTGGCCTTCAGGATGCGGCAACGCTGATTGCGGAAAGCCCCTTTGATTTTCAGCAACAAGGCCTGCTGCTGGTACCGCAGGATCTGCCTGACCCCAAATCACCGGATCATATTTCTCAGCTGCTTCAACAGGCAGGGATTGCAGAGTTACTCCGCGCGGTAAGGGGTGGTGTGTTCATTTTGTGTACGTCACATCGTGCTGTCGGGCTTGCTGCGCAGTGGGCGACGAATTGGGCTGCATCACATCCCGAGCGGCACATTCTGGTGCAGGGCCAGGCGCCTCGGCCGGTATTAATTGAGCAGTTTCGAAGTCATGGATCCGCGCTTTTAATTGGCAGTCACAGCTTCTGGGAGGGCGTGGACGTGCCCGGCGATGCACTGAGCCTTGTGCTGATTGATAAGCTTCCATTTGCACCGCCCGACGATCCAGTGTTGCGTGCCCGATCCAAATGGTGTGAGGCCCAAGGCGCTGATGCGTTTTCCGCAATACAAGTGCCTGAGGCGGCGATCTTACTGAAGCAGGGTGTTGGCCGGCTTATCCGATCTGAATCAGATCGCGGCGTGGTGGTGATCGGCGATCGGCGACTCGCCGAAACCGGCTACGGGCGGCGGATGCTGCGAAGCTTGCCAAATTTTTCTAGGACTCGAAATACTCAAGAGGCGCTGCAGTGGCTTGCCGCAAACGGGCGCGATCGCCCGTCAGCGCCTGCGACTCTTAACTCACCAGAACTTGAGTCTTGAAAAGGCAGAAGGCGCGGCTGGCGGCTTGGCTGCAACCGGCTTTTTGACTGTTGGGTCGTAGGCGGATTTCAGATAGACGCTTGCGGGAAAATTCTTCTGCAAGACCCGGCGCGCGTCAGCACTTAACTCAGAAAGTCCGAGCTGCTCATAGCCATTCATCATGATTGCCAACGCCTCTTCAATGGCAGGTGCCTCTTGGTATTGCTTTACTACGGCCTGGGCTCGGTTCACGGCTGCCAGTGTTGCTCCCCGGCGATAGTAAAAGCGAGCCACATGGACATCATTGGAGGCCAGCATATTGATGAGATAGGTGAGCCGGCCGGACGCGTCCTCGGCATAGGGACTATTCGGAAATCTTGCGACTAACTCTTTAAAGCTATCAAAGGCTTCGCGTGCCGCCTTTGGGTCCCGCTCTGCGAGATCCTCGCCAGTGAATCGGGTAAAGAGGTTTGAGCGGTCGTTAAAGTTCACCAATCCTTTCAAGTACAGGATGTAGTCAATGCGCTCATGGTTGGGGTAAAGCTTGGTGAATCGGTCAATTGCCGCAAGCGCAAGCGCGTTTTCACCTTCTTTCCAGTGGGCAAAAGCAGTATCGATCTGGGCCTGCTGGGCGTAGCGGCCAAACGGATAGCGTGACTCAAGCTTCTCCAGCAGCTTGATGGCGGCCGCCCAATTCCCGGCCGACATCTCTTCTTTGGCCTCTGCGTACAATTTGTCTGCGCTCCAGCCGAGCGTTTCGTCACGGGCTAAGCTGTTTGCACCACAGCCCTGAAGCGACAGCACCATGGGCATGGTCACAAAAAGCAGGGCTAATAGAAACAGAAGGCGGGAAAAACGCTGATGAACAGCAGCAAGCATGAGGAGGCCGGGGGTCGAGAAGTCGGTTCGGTTGATTATATCGATCAAGACGAGTCCGACCTCTCGTTGCTCGAGCAGGCCTCTTTAAACACACACGAGATCGTCGTGCCATCCACGTCCGATGGGCTTCGGCTTGACCGCGTGCTCGCTGATGCGTTTCCCGAGCTCTCTCGGACCCATTTGCAAAAGTGGATCACCGATGGCCAACTCCAGCTCGACCACAGGCCCGTGTTTAAACCGAGCCAGCCCGTACGAGAGGGCCAGACGCTGCTGATCACCGTCCCCGAAGCACCCCAAAGCGCGTCCTGGCTGGCTGAATCACTGCCGTTAGAGATTGTTTTTGAAGACTCGGAGCTCTTGGTCATCAATAAACCTGCTGGCCTTGTCGTGCACCCGGCTGCTGGCCATCCGCACGGCACGCTCGCCAATGGATTGATCGGCCATGCCCCCGAGATGGCCCTCGTGCCGAGGGCGGGAATCGTGCATCGGCTTGATCGTGATACCAGCGGCCTGCTGGTCGCAGCCAAGACGCTAGCCGCCCAAGTCGGGCTGGTCCGGCAGTTACAGGCCAGACAGGTCCACCGCACCTATTGGGCATTGGCCTGGGGGCTTCCGCCGCTTGGAGTCCTTTCAACCTCGTTCGGACGAGACCCAAAGGATCGCCAAAAGATGGCAGTCCTGCCAGAGGGAAGGGGCAAGGAGGCGATCACTCGGATCGAATCCACGCAGACAGGCCGACTCTTTGGGCAGCCGGTGAGCCTTGTGAAGATTAATCTTGAGACCGGAAGAACCCATCAGATCAGGGTCCATCTCGAGCACTTGGGATGCCCAATTGTGGGAGATCCAACTTATTCACGCCGCTCACCGCACGCTAATCAACTTTCTGGGGGAAAAGAGAAAATCTCTAGCCTTATCGCAGGACAGGCCCTTCACGCCCAGAGTCTCGAGTTTTTGCACCCGGGAGCTGGCCAGCCGATGCGATTTTCCTGCCCACCCCCTGAGGGCCTGCAAAAGCTCTTGGGTCTTGCCGGCCTGGTAGAGGCGCCCGCTCGATGAGCAGTTGGCAGACCCCGATGTCTGGAAACCTCAGTTCCCTGGTTCAGTGGGTCGAGCCCCGCTTTGAGCGTCTCTCCGATGGTATCGACATGATTTCAGGCCTCTTTCCGCCAGGGGTCACCGCGTTTCAGACCACCCAAAGCGGCGGCGCCTCGATTGGGGCCTATGCAAGTTTTAACTTAGCATCCCACGTTGGGGATCGGGAAGAGTCGATGCTTCAAAACCGAAATCGACTTGAAAAATGTTGCGCAACAAAGCCTGTCTGGCTTGAGCAGATTCATGGTGCCCGGGTGCTTGAGCTCGATAGCCCAGGCGACCGGGCAGGCCCCATGCGCGCCGCTGATGCAGCGCTGACAGGCCAACCTGGCCATGCGGCTGCGGTCATGACTGCGGATTGTTTGCCGATCTTGGTTTCCTTGACCCAGCTGCCTTGCGTCCTTGCTATCCATGCGGGCTGGCGGGGACTTGCTGCCGGCGTGATTGAGGCCGGGCTTCAGGCTGTCGCAACAAGGCTTCGAGGGCCCGATCAGTGGTCAATTTGGCTCGGGCCCTGTATCGGCCCGGATTCTTACGAGGTTGGGCGTGAAGTGCGGGAGGTATTTTTAGACCAAAGCCCGCAGGCAGTCTCGGCCTTTCGTGAATCACCCACCAAAGCCGGTAAGTTTTACGCGGATCTGCGGGCGTTGGCGCAGCAGAGAATCTTGCGCTGGTTTGAGTTGCACCCCGAGGTTCTACTGACCGGTGAGTCAGAGATCGGGGCCCATGTCAGGCCCATTCGCATTGGCATTAACAGTGAGTGCACCTACCAAGATCAGTCTCGTTATTACTCGTTTCGCCGCGAATCAGTGACCGGCCGGATGGCAAGCCTGATTGCGCTAAAACCCATTTGACACTGCATATTTCGCTATGCAGAATCGATCGCCTAAGATTGAGGCGGGCAGGGGAGAAGAGCGTCGATGCAGCGCGATCAAGAATCTGAAAAAAAGCCGGCAAAGCCGCGGATTCGGCCAAAAAAAACTGCGGGTTCCCGCAGTGCAACGCCAAAAGCTCAGAGTAAGCCGAGGCGTGATCCTGTTTCGGCCGTCGAGCCGGGACTGGCAGCTGCAGCAGCTACCGCCAATATTCCGAAGCTGCCCAGCATGCAGCTCATTCCTGAACGCATGCAGGCCATCCAGAAGCGGTATCTCGAGGACCTCGGCCGTGTTTTAGTGTCCAAGCCCGAGATGGAAAAGATGGCCGCCCAGGACAAGCGGTTCGATAACCCGACTTGGTTGGATTCGTTTTTCACTGGGTTTGCTGCCTTGTATGTACTTAATGCCAAGACGCTGACCGCGATGACCGATGCGGTCCAGACCGACCCCAAGACGCAGGCCCGCCTGAAGTTTCTGGTGCAGCAGTGGGTGGATGCGACCTCTCCCGCCAACTTTTTTGCGACCAACCCCGAAGTCCACAAAAAGATGCTGGAGTCGCAAGGCGAGAGCCTGCGAACGGGAATCGAGAATCTCGTCCACGATATGCGCAAAGGCCGAATCTCGCAGACCGATGAGACCGCCTTTGAAATTGGAAAAAATGTTGCAGTCACGCCGGGTGAAGTTGTTTATCAAAATAAGCTGCTGCAGCTGATTCAGTACAAACCAACCACCGAAAAGGTGGGGGCGGTACCCATCCTGTTCGTACCACCAAGCATCAATAAGTTTTATATCATGGACTTGCAGCAAAGCAGCTCTCTGGTGAAGTTCACGGTCGATCAGGGCAACACGCTATTTCTGGTGAGCTGGATCAATGAACAAGACGAGCATAGTCAGCTGACGTGGGATGACTATGTGAGCGAGGGCATTCTTAAGGCAATCGATGTCGTGCTGGACATTACCGGCCAGCCCAAGACCAATGTGCTGGGGTTTTGCATCGGCGGAACTATCGCCGCCACCGGCTTAGCGCACCTTGCGGCACGGCACGAAGACAAGGTCAACAGTTTCACGCTGATGACGAGCCTGCTGGATTTCTCGAACACTGGGGTTCTCGATGTCTTCATCGACGAGCAGCACTGCCGGATGCGTGAGCAGCAGCTTGCTAAGGGCGGGCTAATGAAAGGTAGCGAACTCTCCAGCACGTTTTCTT
The DNA here is from genome assembly GCA_018969705.1 of Betaproteobacteria bacterium. Lineage (GTDB taxonomy): Bacteria > Pseudomonadota > Gammaproteobacteria > Burkholderiales > Burkholderiaceae_A > Lacustribacter. The sequence continues at coordinate 4,511 of JAGWXV010000005.1, read as the reverse complement.
TCCTGCGGCCCAACGACCTGGTCTGGAACTATGTTGTGAACAACTATCTGAAGGGCGAAAAGCCCATGCCCTTCGATCTGCTGTATTGGAACTCAGACAGCACTAACCTTCCAGGGCCATTTTTTGCTTGGTATTTGCGCAACATGTACCTAGAGAACAATCTGGTCAAAAAAAATCGGCTTACTGTGGCCGGCGAGAAAATGGATCTCTCCAGCATTAACTTGCCGACCTACGCCATGGGGGCACGCGAGGATCACATCGTGCCCTGGGATTCAGCATGGAAATCAGTCCAGGCGCTTGGCGGCCCGAAGCGGTTCGTGCTCGGCGCAAGTGGCCATATCGCCGGATCGATCAATCCGGCATCAAAAAATAAACGCAGCTTCTGGGTTAACGACAATTCCAATGCAAGCACGCCGCAACAGTGGCTCGACGGTGCTACCGAGGTGCCTGGCAGCTGGTGGAATGACTGGGCCAAATGGCTCGCAAATCATCGGGGCGATCTGGTGGATGCGCCACGCCAATGCGGCGCAGGCCGTTTCAAGCCGATCGAGCCGGCGCCGGGGAGCTATGTCCGTGTTCGGGCCGTCTCGGCCTAAAGCGCATCACTAATTAAAAACAGGCGTAATCAAACAATTTCCAATCAGAAGAGAGACAACATGACACAGCGTATCGCGTATGTAACCGGGGGCATGGGGGGCATCGGTACCTCGATTTGCAGAAAACTTCACGATGCAGGCCATAAGGTCATCGCAGGCTGCGGCCCCACGAGAGATGCACAGAAGTGGCTAGATGAACAGAAGAAAGATGGCTATACCTTTTATGCCTCGGTGGGTAATGTCAGCAGCTGGGACTCCACCGTTGAGGCGTTTGCCAAAGTCCGCGGCGAGCACGGCAACCCGGATATTCTCGTCAACAACGCCGGCATTACCCGCGATGGTGTCTTCACAAAAATGACGCGCGCCCAGTGGGATGAGGTCATTGATACCAATCTCAATAGTCTCTTTAATGTCACCAAACAGGTGGTTGAGGGCATGGCAGCTAAAGGTTGGGGCCGGATCGTAAATATTTCCTCTGTTAATGGCCAGAAGGGCCAGTTCGGGCAGACCAACTATTCGACTGCAAAAGCAGGCATCCACGGCTTTACGATGGCCTTGGCCCAAGAGCTTGCGTCCAAAGGCGTTACGGTCAATACGATTTCGCCGGGCTACATCGGCACGGACATGGTCCGCGCCATCAAGCCCGAGGTTCTGGAGAAGATCGTGAATTCGATCCCGGTGAAGCGCCTCGGAACACCCGATGAAATTGGCTCAATGGTGACGTGGATCTCCTCTGATGAGGGCGGCTTTGCCACGGGGGCCGACTTCTCGCTGAACGGCGGACTCCACATGAGCTGATGCCTTCGCGCAAACCCGCTTACCAATTGTCCATTTGAAATTTAATTTTTAGAAGAGCACCAGCCGCCTATGAATGACTCAGCCTCGCGCCTCATAAAAAAGTACCCGAACCGCCGACTGTATGACACCCAGACCAGCACGTACATCACGCTGGCTGATGTCAAGCAGCTGGTGTTAGCCGGGGAGTCATTCAGCGTGATTGATGCGAAGTCATCGGAAGACCTGACCCGCAGCATCCTGCTTCAAATCATTCTCGATGAAGAGTCCGGTGGCGTGCCCATGTTTTCCGCCACGATGCTGTCGCAAGTTATTCGGTTTTACGGAAACGCCATGCAAGGCATGATGGGTGACTATCTAGAAAAAAATATTCAGGCATTTGTTGAAATACAAAGCAACCTGCAAGAGCAATCGCGTCGGCTGGTGGACTCCAAAGGCGGCGCATTCCCATCGGCCGATGCCTGGACACAGTTTATTCAGGGCCAGGCGCCGATGATGCAAAACTTGATGTCCAATTACATTGATCAGAGCAAGAACGTGTTTATGCAGATGCAAGAACAGATGCAGAAAAACACGCAGTCCATGTTCCAGGGCTTTCCCTTCCCCAGCGCAAAGACCGACGACACAAAGAGAGAATGACCTCGGCCCGCGTTGGCTTTGTCTCGCTGGGCTGCCCCAAGGCGCTGGTTGATTCCGAGCGCATCATCACGCAGCTGCGGGCCGAAGGCTATGAGATCGCTCCTGACTACGAGGGCGCAGACCTTGTTGTCGTGAATACCTGCGGCTTTATCGACGATGCGGTTCAGGAAAGTCTGGACGCCATCGGTGAGGCCCTGCAAGAAAACGGCAAGGTGATTGTGACGGGCTGCCTGGGCGCGAAGGCTTCTGGCTCGGGTCAGAACCTCGTCAAAGAACTTCACCCGAGTGTACTTGCGGTGACGGGGCCACATGCCACCGCTGAAGTCATGCAGGCGGTTCATCAATACCTGCCCAAACCCCATGACCCTTTCACCGATCTTGTGCCGGAGCAGGGGATTCGCCTCACGCCTCGGCATTACGCCTATCTAAAAATCTCTGAAGGATGTAATCACCGGTGCAGTTTTTGCATTATCCCCAGCATGCGCGGAGATCTGGTCTCTCGGCCAATCGGTGAAGTCATGCGCGAGGCAGAAAGCCTGGTGAAATCCGGCGTGCGGGAGCTGCTGGTGATCTCGCAAGATACCAGCGCTTATGGTGTGGACCTGCAGTATCGGACTGATTTCGTCGCGGGCCGGCCAGTGCGTACCCGCATGACAGAACTCTGCAAGGAGTTGGGCCAGCTGGGTGTCTGGGTGCGGCTACATTATGTGTACCCCTATCCGCACGTGGACGAGGTCATTCCGTTGATGGCGGAAGGAAAAATTCTTCCCTATCTGGATGTGCCTTTTCAGCACGCCCATCCGGCCGTTTTAAAGCGAATGAAGCGGCCAGCGAGCGGCGAGCGCAACCTCGAGCGAATTCAGTCCTGGCGATCCATTGCACCTGAGATTACGATACGAAGCACGTTTATTGTGGGGTTTCCTGGCGAGACTGAGGCAGAGTTTGAAAGCCTGCTCGAGTTTCTTGAACAAGCGGAATTGGACCGAGTAGGCTGCTTTGCTTACTCCCCCGTCGAAGGTGCAACAGCAAATGAACTTCCGAACCCAGTGCCCGAGGCGATTCGGCTCGAGCGACAGGAGCGGTTCATGCAGGCCCAGGCAGCGATCTCGCAGCGGCGTCTGCGTCGGTGGGTCGGCAAACGGGTCCGCGTGCTGGTCGATGACATTGATCAGTCGCAGGGGATTCTTATCGGGCGTACCATGGCAGATGCACCCGAGATTGACGGAATTGTGCGCATCGCCCCGGATCCCAATTCTCGCCATCCGATACCTGCTCGAATTGGTGACTGGGCAACTGTTGATATTGTTGATTCAGATGATCACGATTGTGATGCAATTTTTATTAGGGAGACATCCGTATGAGAGAAGTCGTGGTTTTAAGTGCAGTCCGCTCCGCAGTGGGCGCCTTCAGTGGAACGCTATCGGGCATTGAGCCAGCCGATCTCGGCGGCATGGTCATGAAAGAGGCTGTGAAGCGGGCAGGGGTAGATCCCGGAAAAATAAATTATGTATCGGTGGGTAATTGCATTCCGACCGAATCCCGTTCGCCTTATCTGGCTCGGGTCGCTGCGATTAACGCCGGTCTCTCCATGGAATCGGTCGCCGTAACACTGAATCGCTTATGCGGCTCCGGACTTCAGGCAATTGTCTCAACCTCACAGGCCATCATGCTCGGCGATTGCGATTTCGGCGTGGGCGGTGGTGCGGAGAGCATGTCCCGTGGTGGCTATCTGTCGACTGCAATGCGTACTGGTGCCCGCATGGGAGATACCAAGATGATTGACATGATGGTCGCCACGCTCACTGATCCTTTTGGGGTGGGCCATATGGGCATCACTGCGGAAAATCTCGCAGTGAAGTGGAAGATTTCTCGCGAAGAGCAGGATGCCTTTGCCCTTGAGTCGCAGAATCGGGCCGCGAAAGCGATCGCCGAGGGCCGCTTTAAAAGCCAAATTGCGCCGATCACTATCTCGACCCGCAAGGGGGATGTAATTTTTGATACTGATGAGCACCCCAAGGCGACATCCCTGGAGGCCCTCGCCAAGATGAAGCCCGCATTTAAAAAAGATGGCACGGTCACTGCCGGTAATGCCTCAGGAATTAATGATGGCGCATCATTTTTTGTTTTGGCAGAAGCCAAGGCTGCTGCCAGCGCGGGCTACAAGCCAATTGCCCGATTGGTGAGTTACGCCGTCGCCGGCGTGCCCAATGAAATCATGGGCGAAGGCCCCATTCCGGCCTCCAAAATCGCGCTCCAACGCGCAGGCTTGGGCTTAGATAAGATGGATGTGATTGAATCGAACGAGGCCTTCGCCGCTCAGGCGCTGGCAGTGACCAAAGGTCTGGGCCTTGATCCCGCGAAGACCAATGTCAATGGCGGCGCTATCGCCTTGGGCCATCCCGTCGGCGCCTCAGGCGCCGTGATTGCGACGAAGGCGCTGCACGAGTTGCATCGTGTCAACGGCAAGTACGCCCTGGTCAC
>JAGWXV010000044.1 GCA_018969705.1 Betaproteobacteria bacterium | reverse complement strand
CGGGCCGCGCGAATTCGCCATCGCAAAAGATCTCATCTCAGAGATCGGATCACGGCTTGCCTTTCTCACCGAGGTTGGACTTGGCTATCTCGCCCTTGATCGTGCCGCTCCGACGCTGTCTGGCGGGGAAGCACAACGCATCCGTCTTGCCGCCCAGCTGGGATCGAACCTGCAAGGCGTCTGCTATATCCTGGATGAGCCCACGATTGGCTTACATCCCCGCGATAACCAAGCGCTGCTGCGGCTGCTGACCCAGCTAAAGGAAAAGGGCAACACACTGGTCGTTGTCGAGCATGATGAAGACACCATTCGGCTTGCCGATCATGTGATTGATATTGGTCCCGGCGCAGGCGCCCGTGGCGGAGCGCTCATTGCACAGGGAAAACAGGCTGATCTCGAAAACGCGGGTGAGTCGCTGACTGGCCGCTATCTTCGCGAGCCTCTGACCCACCCCACGAGTCCTTCGCGGCCCAAGGGCAAAGAGTTTTTGTCAGTGCATAAGGCCGGTTTGCATAATCTGCAGACGGTGAATGCCGAGATACCCTTGCACCGGCTGACCGTAATCACTGGAGTATCGGGCTCGGGTAAATCAAGCTTAGCCAGAGATGTGCTACTTGCCAATCTCAGCACGGCGCTGCGGTCCGGCCGCAGCAACGGCAGAAAATCTGCGGCAAGTGCAAAAACAAAGCCAGCAACACCTTGGCGCGGCTGCACTTCATTATCTGGCTGGGAGTCAATCGATCGCGTGCTTGAGGTCGATCAGACGCCTATCGGAAAGACACCCCGATCAACACCAGCAACTTACATTGGCTTTTGGGACACGATCCGTAAGCTACTCACGGAGAGCGAAGAGGCCCGCATGCGGGGATGGAAGGCCAATCGCTTTTCGTTTAACACGGGTGATGGCCGCTGCAGCCTCTGTGAGGGCCAAGGCTGGCAAAAGGTAGAAATGAATTTCTTGCCTGATGTCCGCGTGCTCTGTGATGGCTGCGGTGGCACCCGCTTTAATACCGAGACTCGTTCAGTGCTCTGGCGCGGTGCGAATGTCGCTGACATTCTCGCAATGAACGTTGATGCAGCGGTCAGTTTTTTTGAGAACCACCCTAATGTGCAGCGGCCGTTAAAGCTTTTGCAGGATGTCGGTCTGGGCTATCTCACGCTTGGCCAGCCCAGCCCAACCCTGTCTGGCGGTGAGGCCCAACGTATCAAGCTGGTGACTGAGCTAGTCAAGGCCTCAAGCAATACCGGTAAGACCTCGGCCCATACGCTGTATGTACTGGATGAGCCTACGGTAGGCCTTCACATGGCCGATATTGAAAAATTAATTCATGTGCTCCACCGGCTGGTTGATGCTGGCAACACGGTGGTGGTGATTGAGCATCAGCTTGATATCTGGGCCCAGGCCGACTGGATCATCGATCTTGGTCCCGAGGGTGGCGCCGGCGGCGGAAAAATCGTTGGCCAGGGCTCACCCGCTCAGATCGCGAAACTCAAGACCCATACAGGCCGGGCGCTGGCCGGATTTCTGAAACAGAGGTCACGACCGCACGCCGCTCCCGCCTAAAACCAGCGATTTATAGTATTATCAATCGTACGATTAAGGAGATGGTTATGGGTACGATTGCCGCCAATGATCTAAAAACCAAAGGCATTAAAGCCATTGAAGAGGCCCTGGATCAGCAGCCTGACGCCTCGGTATCCGTGCGCGGACAGATCAAATATGTCGTGATGCGCCCTGAGCACTATCAGTATCTGCGCGAGTGCGAGCTGGAGGCTGCATTAGCGGAATCCAAGGCCGATTTGATAGCAGGCCGCTTTGTGAAAGAGACCGTGGATCAACACGTTAAGCGACTAAAGCAGATTAACAAATCCGCTAAATGACTTGGCAGATCATCTTTACCGAGCAATACAACCAGCGGGCTGCGAAGTTTCTTAAACGCAATCCCGCGATTGAGCGCCACTACGCCAAAACCCTCGAGTTGCTTGCCCTAAACCCGCATCATCCCTCGCTGCGCCCGCATGCGTTGCAGGGAAAGCTGACGGGGCTCCACAGTATTTCCATTAATCTCAAATACCGCATCACCCTAGAGATGATCATCACCGATCATGAGATTGTCCTGATTAACATCGGCGACCACGACAGGGTTTATTAGGCCGCCCGCGCCAAAGCACTCTAATCTCGCCAGCCTCAAACCACCTGCTTGGCCAGATCCGCCGCAGTAGTAAAGGCATCTGCGAAAAACTCCTCTTCGGGCAGCCTGCATTGGGCAACAAAATCCTTTTGCGCCGACTGCACCACAATCGGCGCCCCGCAGGCATAGACCTGATGGCCCGAGAGGTCTGGGTAGTCTTGCATCACTGCGTGATGGACAAAACCCGTACGGCCTGACCACTGATCCTCCGGAAGCGCATCACTCACGACCGGGATATATCGAAAATCTGGCAGGCTTTTGACCCACTGCTCTGCGAGATCGGCCTGATACAAATCATGGGGCCGGCGACCGCCCCAATACAGCACCATGGGCCGTCGAATATTCTTCATGGCAATGTATTCCACCACCGCCTTAATCGGCGCAAAGCCAGTACCGCTGGCGAGAAAAATAATCGGCTTGGCGCTGTCTTCACGTAAAAAGAAGGTGCCTTGCGGGCCCTCGAATCGCAGAATGTCTTTTTCCTTCACCGCATTGGCCGATGACGTACCCGATCCAAACAGCGCATCGGTAAATGCGCCGCCTGGCGTATGCCGAATATGCAGCTCAATGATGTTGTCTTGATGGGGCGCACTTGCCATCGAATAGCTGCGCCGCTTGCCGTCTTTTAAAAGAATGTCGATGTACTGGCCGGCAAGGTAATCAAACTTCTCAGTCGCCGGTAGCTGGAGCTTCACCACTGCCACATCCTGGGCTACGCGGGCAATGCTCTGCACACGGCAGGGCATTTTGCGCACCGGGATCATGCCCTCGGCCGCAACGATTCTTGCTTTTACCGTGACATCGGATAAGGCCGTGGCACAGCAAAGCAATACCCCACCCTGCGCGCGCTCTGCATCAGACAGCGCTTTTTTCTGATAGTCGCCGTAATCAACACTGCCTTCTATGAGCTGGGCCTTGCAGGACCCACAGGCGCCATCCTTACAGCCATAGGGCACCACGATGCCTGCGCGCAGCGCAGCCTGCAGAATCGGTTCGCCCTCGTCGACAGAGAACTTTCGGCCCGAGGGTAGCAATGAACACTGGTGACTCAAAATAAAACGCCTCCGCAAAGAACCTTAACGATACTGCACCCAATATAAAAAGAAGCCTGCAAGGCCTAAGGCCATGATGCTCGGAAATAACGCCATGAGTGGCGCCGGCCACGTGGTTAAGACCCCGAGATGAGAAAAGAGGCTGTTGAGTAGGTGAAAGGCCACACCAATCAGAATCCCTGCAAAGACCCGCGTGCCCACTGCACCCGATCGGGCCTGCAAAAACGCAGCAGGCAAGGCCAAAAGCATCATGACCCAGATGACCCAGGGATAAACCAGCCGCTTCCAAAACGCAATTTCATAGCGCTCTGACTGCTGTTTGCTTTGTTTCAGGTACTGGATATAGCGATACAACTCAAGCGATGACATGCGATCCGGATTAGTCACCAAGGCACCCAGCATCTCAATCGATAGGGAAGATTTAACTACCAGCTGATCCCGCTCGCGCTGGGCAACACTACCATCTTTGGAAAACTCGACAACCCGCACGCCCCGCAGATCCCAGTCAAAACCTTTTCTGGATTCGCCCAGATAACGGCCGCTCTTGGCTTCAATCATCATCGCCAGCCGCTGCTGGCTATCGAATTCATAAATCGTCACCCGCTCAAGGCCCTGATCCTGAGTTAGCCGGGCTGCGTTTACAAAACGAAATGTCCGGCCCTCTGGCCCAGCCTGTAACGAATCCCGCAGCCATAGGCCTGAGCGCATCTGGCCAAGGCCGGTGCCTTGATCACGAATTCCACCCCGAAAATTTTCTACCGACGGCGCCACTAATTCCGAAAATACCGCGGTCAATAAAATCATCGGAAATCCAATATACAAAATAGATCTGATCGCCACACTCGGCAGCAAGCCCGAGACCCGAAAGACCGTAAATTCGGAATGGGCTGCGCTCTGCGATAAAGCCCAGAGTGTTCCAATCAATGCAGCAATCGGCGCAAGCTCGACCACACGGCTTGGCAAACCCAACAACACATACAGCAGCGCATGTTCAAACCGATAGCCAGCGATACCGACCTCGTTGACTTCGGCCAAAAGGTCGAAAAACAAAAACATCGACAAAAATCCTGCCAGTACAAAGGCCGTGGCCTGCACGATGCTGTTGCCGATATAACGACGAAAAATGAATTCACTCATCGCATCCGCCACCACATCATGGAGGCCGCAATCGCGAGCAGAGCGGTCGGCGGCGGCCACCAGGCCATCTCAAGGCTAAAGCGGCCCTGTGTTACGGCGGCGGTCAGGGCGCTAAAAAGATTGCTGGCAATCAAATAAATCAGAAGTGCTAACAAAAGATTCACCGCGCGGCCCGATCGGGCTTGGGTCACGGCCAAGGGAATCGCCAGAATGCCCAGGCCAAGCGTTAAAAGCGGCAGGCCCACACGAAGCGCAAGCTCGCCTTGGGCGACCGGCTCTGTGCGTTCAAAAAGCGCCATGGTGGGTGTGGAGCGAATCGTCTCCTCTGATTTCACGCCCCGCGCGGAATGGTCGACCCGAAACCGATAGACCTCAAAGCCAGTGGTCTGGGTCTCCCAGTAGCCGGGCATCAGATCGGTCCGATAACCCCGCTCCAGCACAATCCACTGCTGGCCTTCCAGGTCTTTTTCAAATTTTCCTGTTGATGACACCAAAACCGACTGCCGGCCATTGCCATCAATTGAGCGAATAAACACCGCACCCGTCCTGCCGCCATCGTCATCGGGGTTTTCAAGAAAAAAAACCCGCTGGCCCGAATACGACTCCCGAAACTGTCCGGGGCTTACCCGCTGGGCATCGCTGCGGTTTTGGATCTCATCTTCAAATGCGGCAATCTGCTGCTTTGACCAGGGCGCCACTACGGTCGACAACATGGCCACCAGCAGAATCATCGGCCACATGAATTTCCAGACTGGCTTAAGAAAATCCGCCAGGCTTTTTCCGGATGAAAGCCAGATCACCATTTCAGAGTCACGCCACCAGCGCGACAGCACCATAAAGACCGAGATATAAACGGTCAGCATCAGCACGGTGCTCATTAGATTCAGGGTATTAAAAACAATCAGCGGCACGACCAGCTCGCCATCGACCCGGCCCGAGGCCGCCCGGCCGAGTGCCCGAATCAAAATCATGGTGACCAGTGTGGTCAACAACACCGCCAAAACCCCGCCAGAGGTCGATCTGAGCTCTCTAAGCAGGGATTTTTGAAAGAGCATTTTCTTTATAATTCAGGGTTTTACTGGACCTGGGCATTTTGTCATGATTGCAGCCGCCGCCCCTAAAGACATCAAAGAAGCCAAAGACCCTGGCGAGAACCGGGAGGTCGCCCAATTCATCGCCAGCAACAAGCCGGTAGATCGGGCTACTGCCGACTGCGTCTGGGTCGGCGTGTTTGCCACCAGCTCTGGCGCGGTGGAGCTCTCCAACGCCGCCAAGGTGCTGGATAAGGTCACCAATGGCGCGGTCGCCCGGGCGATCAAAGCCGGCGATATCGATGGCAAGGTTGGCAACAACCTGCTGCTGCGCGATCTCACGGGCATGCCCTCACCTAGAGCGCTGCTGGTAGGCCTTGGCAGGCGCGAGGACCTCAACGAAAAAGTCTTCGGCGATGCAATCCGTGCCGCAGTCAAATCCGTAAGCGGCTCAAAAGGCATCAAGCGCATTGCCTCCTTCTTGACCGACGTGCCCGTTAAGGCGAAATCCGGTGAGCGCTCAGGCGCCTGGCGGGTTACTGCCCATGTCACCTATGTGCGTGAGTGCGGCTATCGCTTTGAGCGCTTTAAAACCAAAAAAGACGACAGTACTCCCGAGGGCTCCTCAAAAGCCAAATCAGCAAAGCCTACTGCCGAAGGCATCAGCCATGTCGAGATGCTGCTGCCTGGCGATATGCGTCCAACTGAGGCGCCCAAAGTGATCGAGGATGCCCAGGCCTTGGCCAACGGGCTTCAGCTCACCAAGGATCTTGCCAATCTGCCACCGAATATCTGCACGCCCACGTTTTTGGCCAACCAGGCCCGCACGCTGGCCCGTGAATTCAGGCTGAAAATTGAAGTTCTGGATCGGGCTGCGATGGAAAAGCTCGGCATGGGCGCCTTGCTCGCTGTGGCCCAGGGCTCGGCCCAGCCACCGCAATTCATTGTGCTTCAACATCACGGCGCCACCACCAAAGATGCGCCCCATGTATTGGTTGGCAAAGGCATCACCTTTGATACTGGTGGTATCTCGTTAAAGCCCGCTGCTGACATGGATGAAATGAAGTACGACATGTCAGGAGCCGCCACCGTGCTCGGTGTGATGCGCGCAATCGCCGAGATGGGCCTAAAGCGAAATGTGATTGGCGTAATTCCCACCTGTGAAAATATGCCAAGTGGCACCGCGACACGCCCGGGTGACATCGTGACCTCAATGTCAGGCCAGACGGTCGAGATTCTGAATACCGATGCCGAAGGCCGGCTGATCCTTTGCGATGCCTTAACCTATATTGAGAAATTTAAGCCTGCTTCGGTGGTTGACATCGCCACCCTAACCGGCGCCTGCGTGATTGCGCTTGGTGCAGTCAACACCGGGCTTTTCACCGCCGATGATCAACTTGCCGATGCATTAATCAAAGCTGGCCAGGATGCCCAAGATCCCGCCTGGCGCATGCCTCTGCAAGAGGAATATCAAGAGCTCTTGAAGTCCCCCTTTGCCGATATGGCCAATGTGGGCGGCCGGGCTGCGGGAAGCGTGACTGCCGCCTGCTTTTTGTGGCGCTTTACCAAGGCCTATCGCTGGGCCCACCTGGATATTGCCGGCACCGCATGGAAATCCGGTGCGGCCAAGGGCGCCACGGGCCGGCCGGTTTATCTGCTGGTGGAATATCTAAAGAACGGCCTGGAGTAAGGCGCAATGCGGCCGGGCCATGACCTCGATTGATTTTCACTTCAATACACCGAATCGGCTTGAATACGCCTGCCGGCTGACGCGAAAGATTCTGAACGCTGGCCAGGCGAAAGTGGAATCGCCTCTGGTGGTCTTTTGTAGCGAACGGCCACGGCTGGATCACTTTGATGATCTGCTCTGGAGCCTATGGCCCGAGGAATTCATTCCGCATGCCCATGTCGCCCTGCCCGAGGCCCAAGACTCGCCGATTCTGCTCACCGATGAGGACATCAAGCTCGATGTCCATAGCCTGCTGCTCAATCTCGACGATGCGCCGCCGCCTTTTTTTGCGCGCTATACCCGGCTATTTGAAGTTGTATCGACCGAAGATGCCGACCGCACCAAGGCCCGCGAGCGTTTCAGTTTTTATCGCGATCGCGGCTATGCGATCAATAACTACGACCTTGCAAAAAAATCATCATGACCGAGCTAGCCAAATCGTTTGAACCTGCAGAAATTGAAAAGCGCTGGGGCCCAGAGTGGGAATCCCGCGGGCTTTATCGCGCAGGCAATGAAGCCCAGCGTGCAGCCTTCTCAATTCAGCTGCCCCCGCCCAATGTCACCGGCACCCTACATATGGGCCATGCTTTTAACCAGACGCTCATGGACACGCTCACCCGCTGGCATCGGATGAAGGGCGATAACACGCTGTGGCTTCCTGGTACCGATCACGCCGGCATTGCCACCCAAATCGTGGTGGAGCGCCAGCTCGATTCCAAAGGCATCTCACGGCATGACTTGGGCCGCGAAGACTTCATTAAAAAAGTCTGGGAATGGAAGGAGCACTCGGGCTCGACCATCACTGGCCAGATGCGCAGGCTGGCTGCAAGCTGTGACTGGGATCTTGAGTACTTCACCATGAATGCCCAGTGCTCTGATG